>DATBGR010000424.1:0-7173 GCA_036557905.1 Nitrososphaeraceae archaeon
CCATATTGCCATCATTTTGGACGGCAACAGAAGATGGGCTAAGACAAATCTCATACGTGAATCAACGGGTCATTTCGCTGGAGCTGATAAAGCCGAAGAGTTATTAAACTGGATTCACGAGCTAAAGATTAGAATAACAACTCTTTATGTATTATCTACAGAAAATTTAGACCGCGATGCAGATGAAATAGATAATATTTACAGACTTTTGCAAATAAAATTGGAAAGATTGTATGAGGATTCTAGGATTCACCGATTAAAGATGAGAATAAAGGCGATAGGAAATCTCTCAATTCTGCCTACAGGTCTACAAGAGATTCTTTGCAAATTGGAAACAGTAACTATGGAGTACAATTCAATGTTTTTGAATATTGCCATAGCATATGGCGGACAAAAAGAGATAGTTGAGGCAATAAAAAAAATTGCTCTGAATGCCAAATGCGGTGAGCTGGAAATAGAAAAAATAGATGAGAAGCTTATTGAGTCCTATTTGTACACTTCCCATTTGCCACAGCCTGAGCCCGATCTGATCCTGCGTACTTCTGGCGAGAAGAGATTAAGTGGATTTTTGATATGGCAGAGTGCATATAGCGAATTGGTATTTATGGATGTTTTCTGGCCCGAATTTCGAAAGATAGATCTAATGAGAGCAATCAGGACTTACCAGAATAGAATACGGAAATACGGAAGATAATCCGATATAACTAGTTATCACCGGAGCAGTCTCCGAGCATGATTTTGTGTACGACGAATTCTCGAAAATATGTAAACTACAACGCACTCAAATTCTATTATTTCTGGTTGTTAGCTGATATTCCTTTTGGTTATTTGCTCCTTGATCCTTCAACAAGAAATTAGAATCATCACATTCATGTTTAATTCTTACTATATATTTATCTGAAAGTGTTTCAGATATATTAAAGAGGACATCATTTAACATTTTTGAGGAAATTTATTTCCTTTCTTAATAGTCTGGCGCTTTTCAGGGGGTCTATTGACTGAGTTATCGACCTTCCAATTATGAAATAATCAGTCCCTGCCTTAGCTGCTATTTTCGGATCGCCACCCTGGACCCCTAGACCGGGAGAATAAATAGGCAATTTTTTTTCTCTTGAAATGCTATTTATAATGTCTAGTTTTGTTCCGCCGACTATTATGCCATCAGTGTCACATGCTTCTGCGTATTCCAACAGCTTTCGATATAACGGTAATTGACGATCTGATTGATTTAAATCTTCGATAAGGTTGAGACCGAAGCCCTCTCCTGCGCCTGCATGGCTCATATAAACCAAGGCTAGGACTCCAAGATGACGATCATGTGAAGACCCGACTGCCAGTCTTAGATCATCCATACCTATTATAGGGTTAAGAATCACCGCATCAAAACCCAAATTTACAAGATGATCTATGACAACAAAATTAGTTGAAGATATATCATTCAACTTTATATCGGCTATCGATTGTAATCCATAAGAATGAACTTTGTTATTCACATTGGTTAATTCCTGGTAGGATAGTGGCAGTATAACATGAAAGTTGAACTTGATTGCGCAAACTTCCCCTTGAAGAAGATCAATTCTTTCATTGACATACCCAAATATGTCGTTCCTAATTGCTGGATCTAATGCGAGGATAATTCTGCTATCCTTGCTAGATGAACAAGATTCTATTCTCTTTCGATAAGAGGTCACACTATTCATCTAGCCTCACCAACGGATGGCTTGATGCCAATCTAATCACTTTCAGGTAGATGCATCCATGTTCGTCCAGTTTGTTCGAAAAAAAAGGCTGCTCTGGTCTTTGACTAGAATACCTTACAAAGTAACTAGTTGGGATGTTTTCAAGATGGATATAATAGAAACTATAGAAATCATCAGATTCGCTGAAAGTCGCTGCTGCTCCAAGAATAATTTTCTTCGTTTTTAAATCCTCAAAAAGAAGCAGAGGAATCGGTGGTTCATCGTAAGATTTGTAAGCACAGACTTTGACTAGGCTTGTCAGATCTCTAAGTTTGGTTACTTTGAATTTGGATCTCACTCTGGTCATAGCTTTTGGCACAACGGGAAACGGAAAGCTATCGATATTTATTATAGGAGAATAACTAAAAGTCGGACTAGATATATGATCGACTATGGATACCTCTTCCTGCAAGCCGCTAACTCTGTATGCCAAATACTCTCCTACCTTTCCTTTTCCATTTTTTACGTAATATATTATGGGTCGTCCGTACACAAAATCGCCTTCCAGAGCTAATACTCGCTCATTTCTCACATCAAGCGATAGAGAGACCAGTGGAATAGGCTCGAAAGCACAAGCCATCCTTCCAAAGTCATTTAGATCTGACAATTCTATATAATAAGGAGACTTAGTACGCAATTATCTATTAATTCAGAGTGTGTCAGTATTAATGTCCTTTGATGACTTGACTTAGTGCACTTCAGCCTCATAATTACTTGACATAACATTTACTCACGTGTCCATTGCAGAGGGGCGAATGTTCAACATAGTCAGCCTGGAATCTTCATTAAACGATTTTACTACCCTGTAGCAAGGTAGTCATGTCAAATGCTTTTAATGTGAGTTAGTGACTCTCATTTCATTTCTATAGATGAATGCTGGTTGTACATTATATTTAATTAATTTCTTTCTAGTCAAGTATGTGTAGGCAATACTACGACTTGAAATCACAAATATTTATCATAAAATATTATGTAATTGCACTGAAATGAAGGGATACTAGCGAAGAGAATATTCCAAGTACATGATCTTCTAGTGATCCATGTTTACAATCAAATTTGACCTCTCCTATCTATAACTTCATTCAGATCTTCTCCTGTACCTATTATAGTAACGGGCTTTCCCGTTTGATGTTCGATATCTTCTATAAAATGCTTGGCATTGACTGGCAAAGTGGCATAATCTTTCAGTCCTGCACACTCCGGATATAATATATCTAGTTTAGTCACTGCCAATTGAGATGCGCTATTTATTTTGATTGCCTTTTTTGCAAGGCTTAGATCAAACGGAGCCGCTCTTCTCTGTCTGCCTGTCACACTGCCGAACTCCTGCCAACCTCTATTTCCGGTTTCGTCAGAAGTTAATTCCTCATTTAACGGTCCTTGACCTACTCTAGTCACATAAGATTTAAAAACCACTAACACCTCATCAACACTCTTAGGACCGATTCCTACGTCTGAACAAATAGCAGACGCAGTTACGTCTTTAGAAGTCACGTAGGGATAATTACCATGATACAATGACAAATACGTTCCCTGTGTGCCCTCGGCCAGAACATTTTCGTTGTTGTCTATCGCTCTGTTAATTGCTTCACTGACATCTTCTAAATAAACTGCCAGCTCGGGAATGTCCTTGGCTATTTTAGCTATCCTCAATGCCCTGTCCGCATTCGCTGGCCCAGTACCTGTTCCAGTTGTCCCAACCTTTTGGGCAAGATGATCTAGTGAACTATCTTTCTCAATATGCTTCTTCTCTATTATTGCGCAATTCGGATCCACAAATGTTCTATCCTGTGAACCGAATGCCTTGATCTCTGCCTGCAATATAGCAGGATCAACTAGAACGCCTGGTCCAATGAATAGTTTAGTATCCCTGTTCAAACCAGCACTAGGCAACATTCTGACTTTGTATTTCTTGCCATTGAGCGCAAAAGTATGCCCTGCATTTGGCCCCACCCCTCCCCTAACTGCAATTGAGATCTTATCTTTTTGAGCCAGATATGCGATTAGTTTTCCCTTACCTTCATCACCGTAAAATCCACCAACGATGACGATACAAGTCATATAATCTCCTGACTGTCTTCTATATTTAAATCTGCAATGGGCGCAGAATTTCAAGTACGTCTTTATATCGCTAAAATCAAATCCCTTCTTTAATGCACACCGATAATTCGCCGTCTGGCAATATACTAAGAATAATATCGGGTGTTCCTGAGCATTTGAGAAAATCCATTGTTCTTAACAAGATTCTTGAGTTTTCCAGTATGAGTAATGAGCAAATGACCGAAACCGTTCAATCTGTCCTTGAAGGTTATTGCAGTCTCGACAGGGCAAGTTTGATACCTATGCTAACAACTAGTTTCAGAATTGTTTCAAACCAGGATATTCACTTGATTGTTAAAACATTCTGCATTTATTTCGACATAATATTGTCACATCCAGAAATTCAGCGAGCATTGGACCTTCAGCCTATTATTGAAACACTGGAAACACTCAGTGTTAGACAAAGGCGATTGTTGTTCGATTGCTATTTTGAGGCGTTATTATTGCACTCCAAAAGGCGGAGATTAATACCAATGATACCCGAATTTGCAGCCGAATACCTCAGAACACTAGATTCACTATCATAAGCAGAGAGGACTAAGTTTTCTGATCAGGATTCTTTTGAAATTCGCCCTCAGGTTTTTCTAATCCAAAGAACATCCGTTCATATTTTCGCAATGCTTTTCTATGCTCTGGCATTGACATGTCTAATCTCATCTCATTCATTACCATGATGGCATATTTTTTCCATTCGTTCCAGCACTCAAGGCATGAGGGAAATTTGTCAGCAGCTGGATCGTCAATTTCCTTTTCATCGAAATTCTTGCCACATTTGAGGCACGTTTTAGTCATTTATCTCATCATATCCAGTTGGTTATTTTATCCTTTATAATCTGCCATTGTGCTTGTGCATTTATGGAATCCGGATACTGATTTGATTGAGTGTAATTCGTAGCTTCCATTTCCCACGAAGGGTAGAATCCTATGAAGGGACGAATTGCTTGTGGAAGTTACTTATGCACATTATCTGAGGAGTATCACAAGTCCTGTACCAAGCAATGCCAAGTCGTTTATCAAATTACGACAAAAAGAATTACATAATAGTTTCCATTAGAATACGCTATTATGAAGAAAATCGAAGCTGTTGTTCCTCACGCTAGATTAGACTTGGCGTTGGCATCGTTGAAGCAATTAGGTCTTGGTGGTCTCACATATTATGAATCAAAAGGAAGAGGCCAAAATCCTATCCCTAGAGTACAATCAGGAAGAGGTACTTCGACATATGTCCCAGAATTTAATGTAAATTCAACCATAGTTGTTGTGATCAGAGACGCACAACTGCAAAACGTGGTAAATGCTTTAGTAGATAGCACTAGTACGGGCTTGGCTGGCGAGGGTAAAATATTCATATCGGATGTTGAAGATGCAGTCGATATCGGTTCTAGAAGAAGGGGCGAAGACCAGGTATAGAATCTTGTCAAATAGTAACAAGCGTGATTTGCCCCAATTTTGTGATTCAGTGATCATGGAAACCGGAATTGCGGAAGATTCATTCTAGTATTAACCACCAATATATCTAAGATATGATATGCCCCAGAAGAATTCTTTCTTCTACAATCTTACTTCATACGTCTGAATCAGTTGAATTACGAACCATGTAAAAACTTGAACAACTATTCCTCGTCAAGGTTATTTATCAGTTCATCTACAGCTTGCTCATAACTAATCATGCCCTTTGTTCTCGCATATTCTTTAATAACGTTTAAATTATCTGAGGAAAAGCACACTGGAATATTTCTCTCTTGGGCACTCTTCATGCTTTTTTAGTATTTCTTGCGCTATATATGTCTGTCTATCACCAAAGAATCCTGATGCGTATATTTATGCCAAATGATTTGACTAATCGACCCGTTACTTTATTTAGATTCAATTATGCCTATCCCTTTGCCCGTACTATTTTAATCCTTTCCAAAACCTTCCAATACTCTACTTCTCCACCTTGCCTAATTTTATCTTTAACATCGTCTTCAACAGAGGAAGTTTCAAAGACTTCGAAAGTTTCTAAATCCATAATTTGTAGAGTTTGACCTGAGATAGAAATGACCTGACCACTTCGTTTGTCAATTAACGGAACTTCCATGTTAGCTGATACAGGAGATACTAGACTGTGCTTTGAACCATCAAATACTCCGATTGCAGCTACCCTGGCTTTAGCGGATCCGTGTTTACCCGGTTTGCTATGATCGTACGAAACTATTCTACACGGCTCTCCATCTATAACAATATAGGATCCAACCTTCAAACTGCCTAAATCCATAGGTTTGCTCAAGATCTATCATGCTTAGCGCAATGGATTTCATATTTAACAGTTCTGGTTTCTATTTTAACTTTTCAAGGACTGATAAACTAATCAGATTAGATAAGGCAATCCCCCTTCTTGCTACGTCTCTTCGAGTACGTTCACAATATTTCTGATCGCTTTGATGAGTCTTCTCACCGTCAACTTCAAGAACAAGAATGTTTTTTGAATATGGGAACGCAAATCTGAGATGGCCAGAATTGAATAATTGAACATTAGCTAAACTGGCCTTACTAACCCTGTCACGTTTAGCGAGGATATTGGCTATATCGCTCATTTCGTTATTACCGTATGTATATTTCATAAAGTAGATCGAAATATAATTAAGTTTGTCATACGCTTTTTCAAAAATTGAATTGCTGATATTGAAAATAAAAGTCAACTTGTTGTCAATCCCTTTTTTTATCATCCCTAGGATCGAGGAATGATTAACGAAGGAAGCCAGAACGTAGTGATTAGCTTTATTTGGAAAATATGGCAAAATTTCCTCGGAAAAAGTAGCAGTAACGAAGTACATGTTGACTACGTCTGGACAGTACTTCCAGTAATCTATTAACTCGTCATAGCGGCTTTCATGTGGTAAACAAATATAGCCAGATGATGGTGGCCTAGAATATTCCAAACTACAACTGATACCACTTGTATATATTAATACCTAACTAGACAATAAACAGGAATTTATTTTACGTATTATTTTCCATATGCTGTTTCGAAACAAAATCATCATAATCAATTGTTTTGGTAGAATTAGATGTATCCCATTTCGAATTGTTGGTATCATCTAATTTCCTAGAAAAGTACGGTACGCTCATAAAGGATATAGCTGCCGCAGCTGCATCAACAGGCCTTGAACGTATTGAACTCATTATGCTCGAAAACAATGATCTCAGTGATGGCTCCAGATTAAGTTCAATCGGTAGGTTTTTCACCTGTTTATGCCCATTACTGGCTCTAATGACTTGGGAGGAGAATTCTCGCAAATTTGTAGGTGGCTTAAAGGATACTTTAGCTTTGTCATTGTAAATGACTTCAAAT
>DATBGR010000425.1:0-9629 GCA_036557905.1 Nitrososphaeraceae archaeon
TACTGTTAATGATTTCAGAAATATAGAACGCTTTCTTGATAGACTACCCAATACGGACAAGAATAATAGCAAGTATGATTATGCTGTTGAATTCAGACATCCTTCATGGAAGACAGAAGGTCCATGGGAAATGTTAAAGCAATATAATATTGCAGCAGTAATCACAGATTCACCAGCAAAAGAAAATTTGCAATTCTTGTCTGATGCTGTAATAACTGCAGATCACTCTTTTATTAGATTTCATGGTAGAAATACTACAGGTCATTATTGGTATAATTATTTGTATTCAAAACAAGAATTAGAACCTTGGATTGAAAAAGTGAACCAAATAAAAAGTCAGACCAAAGTTCTCAGAGTATATTTTAATAACCATTATGGAGGTAAGGCTGTTGTTAACGCGCTCCAATTTAAGGAAATGACTGGCGCGTCTTTAACTCAACTTGAAGTAAGAGCGTTAGAACATGCAGAACAGTATCTTTCCAAAGGAAACAATAACATGGCTAAGATCACAAAATTGTAATTTCTGCAATCTCACCAATACATAAACTGTAATAATTTATCTAGTATGCCTATAATCAAATACGAATTACTGCAATAATTAAGAACTTTGACATCTCTAATGACAGTAGATTGGTCTACACACAGTTCATGTGCTATGTCTATTTCTGGCACTGATCGGACCAATAGAGTTGCAACTCTTTTTCTTCTTTTATCAATTTTAATCCTATGCGTTACCAAAATTAATTTATGCAATATGCTATTAGGAAATGTTGTGATTATGCATTTGGAGAAAGCACGCTCATATTGATATCATTTTGAGATGTGTGCCTTCCTTCACATACCAGTTTCTATGAAATACTATTTGTTATCGTTTCTGCTTGCTTATTTCTTTCTTGAAGGCCTTGGTTGTATCTGTTTCCTTGGATCCTACTGATACAAATCTAATAACATCGTCTACTACTGTAGGATTAGTTAGTAGTTCTAGTTTCATTCCATAACACTCCTTTGTTAGTGATAACGCCTGAATCTGTTTTCGTTTGTCTTCAGTATTAATAGCAGTATTCTTGATTGGAATTGCTACTTATTTTTAATTACTTTTTCTATTTCCTTAGCCAGGCTAATATCTCGTTTTGTTATAGCATCAACATCAAATGACTTTAAAGAAAGTTTAACAGTCTTCCAGTTAATGGTGATAATTGGATGATGGTCAAGTCTCTCAGCTATCCTTGCAATTTCATTTACAAACTTAATAGCATCCATAAAGCTACTGAATTGAAAGCATTTCACTATCTTCCCATCTCTTAATTCCCATTCATTGTCTAAATCTGCAATTTTTGATTCTATTTCGTCATTTGATAACATATTTTATATTATGTGATTATCTAGCTGTAGGGGTTAAAAATACTTTCACGCTCAGACTGATTGGTATATCCGTGTGTAGCGAATCGAATAATAATAAATACATAATTATTCGATAATTCCTTTACCACTTTGACATCCCTACCAATAGTTGATTGGTCTACCTTTAGTTCATGCAATATTTCAGTCTCTGTTAATGACTGTGCTAATAATGTTGCAACTTTTCTGCGTCTATCTTCAGTTTTGAATCTATGCGTTACCAAGGTTGTTATGGATAATACTCTACCACAAAAATCATGTTTATGCATTTTAAGGGAGTTACGATCTTGTCAAAAGATGATAATGGTCTATCTAAAAAATATTATCTCAATAACGTATTATTAATTTTTGAATCCATGAATGCATATAAGAGATAATAGCTTATTTATGAATCCTTTTGAGCCTGAAATATAAAAGATAGTTTCTTTGTCAAACTGGAAATTTTTGTAATTTAGAAACTATATAGAATATGTATGCCAAAGAGGATTGTTATCTATTATTTAGCTATTCTATAACCTTTCATTAATCTAGTCAGAACTTATTTCTACATTGATAGTTGAAAGAAAAATAAATAATTCCTAGGCGTTTCACTTATCTCTGCTATACCATCTCTGCTTCCTAAATCTGAATGGTGGGTCATTCGACAAAATTATCTCCACCGTCGATTGCCTCCAATAATTTCTCAAATCCTTGATTCCAGTCGGGGAACAGATCAATAAATTGAATTTTCTCAAGCTGAGAATAGGGAATTTTACAATCGTCAAGTCGAACTGGTATAACAATAATCTTTTTTGTTTGTTGTGTTTGTTTCAGAAGCTTTAGTGCCCATTCAAATCCTATATACCTGTTCTCCACGACTCTTGAGGATATCAAAGAAATAAAGTATCTCGATTCATTGATAACTTCTTCGAGGTAATAATGTGGTTGTATACTCCATACTTGAGGTTCGAGATACAGTCTGGAATTCTTCAATTCTGTGACAAGCCTCTCTCCATATTCACCATCCTCACGAATAGAATTAATGAAAACTTTTGTCTTAATAGCTTGTTTGCCAAATTTATCAGTTCCTGCTGCCATCTTATTTAAAGTAATCTTTACTATGGCTTCTGGATTAGATCGATCTATTTGTCTAACTTTGTTATACCATCCAGAAGCTTTATTATATCTTTTTAAACCGTGAAAACTATCGCCCTTTCCAATCAATGCGTTGGTGTTACGTGGATCTATCTTCAGGACTTTATCAAAATACACTATGGATTCTTCATATTTAGTCAACTCATATAGGCAATGACCTTTTATGAGTAAGGCCTTAGTAAGATTTGGTTCAATTTTCAGTGCTTTATTCAAACATTGTATAGCTTCTTCATACTTTGCTGATTCATAAAACAACTTTCCTCTTTTATATTCCTGTTGCGATAGCTCATGAAAGGCTTTTTGTCTATTCTATGTAGACTTTCGATCGCTGGGTTTTAGCTTGAGAGCTTCGTCAAAATACTTTATTGCTTCTTCATATCTTTGTAATTTGTAGAGAGTATCTCCTTTGTAAGTATATGCTAAAGCATAATTTGGATTTGCATCTATAGCTTTAGTGAATGAATCGATTGCACTATTGTAGCGTCCGTTCTTAAGATGTAGTTGTCCTTCTTGTATAATCAAAGTAGACTCTTTTTGTCTTTGTATTTCAAGAGCTGCCTCCTTCTCTTTAGCTGCCTCGTTATATAACGGTTGTATCCTCAGAGCTTCGTCAAAGCATTTGACTGCTTCTTGGTGTTTTCCTAAGTTGACAAGAGCTTGACCTTTTCTATAATAAGCCTCAGCATAATCAGGTGTAATCATTATAGCTTTATTAAACGATTCTAACGCATAGAACTGCATTATAAGCTTCTAATGGAGAATAGTCACGGATCTGTTACAAATTAGAATCTAGCTAGGGACTAACATATACAAAGGTAAGCCCAATTAAGATAAATAATGAGTGTAGGGATCTGATTTTGCAATATATCTTTCTGATACATGACTTCTTATCTTGATCACAAGTTGACAAATTCTAAGAATCATATTTCAAAATTAAAAATAAATCGATTTTATTTGATAGCAGGTCGATTTTTAGGATATTTACTAGCAAGTTCTTTATGCTCAGCAATTTTTAGGTTTTTAAATAATGTGTCGCATGCTTCTTTAGTAGGTAAAACTCTTACGATTCCATAGAAATCCTCTTTCTTGTCATAGTAACTATAATTTCCGATTGAAGTGAAGATATGTGTATGGTTTGAATGTGGCCTAATAAGGCCGGAATTAAAGGTCTCGCTAAGAGATACATTATTTTCTTGGGTCACTGTATGTGATATTCGATCTGTATTTATCCATACAACCTTGGTATTAGTGGGTATGCAAATATCGTCTGGTTCATAGGAGTAGGTTGTAATTTTTTCATTACGATCATCAAATGGACCGGCATTGCCGAAGAGACTTGTGTCTAGCAGTGTTCTTACAATTTTTATGTATATTGTGTAAGCTAATGCTGTGGGGATGAAGATTACCATAATTGAGTAAGCACCCAGTAGTGCGAGGACTATCATTGCAAATATGAAAAGGCATTTTGTCAAGATCATACATATTATAATACAGGTATTTTAGATAGATGGTGTAGCTCGAAACTTAGACCCTTCAATAAGGATTACTGAACTCCAGAGGGTGGTTTTCCATCTACTTTGTCTTTATTTTTTCTTGATCTAAATTTCCTTAATCCTACTAGTCCTCCTAGTCCAGTAATTATAGACACAATAGTGGCAAAAGCTACTAAGGGTGTGGTGAGAGAAGAAAATGTATTCTGTATTTGTTTCATTGGTGATATAGGATCTTGTATAAATATCGTTAGGTAGGATGTTTCCGTGGCTATTGCTCCTGGGTTTCCAAAAAACTCTGAGGGAAAGGAAATGTTTGCATGTATTGGCAATGTGGATGTGTGTGCATTTTGCGAGGCATTTATTAATAAATTTGAAATTGCAGAGCCGTCCGTTGACACAAAGATTGAATTTGGTTGGAATTTTGGAAATATACCATTGATATTTTTATTTTCGCTATAAAAGCGAATTTGGGGTTGGAGATTTTGAACGCTCGAAATAGGATAAATTGATTTTGTCATTATCTCGGTAGAGTTTTGTTTACCTCTTGTTATTTGTATTGTGGATGGAGAGAACGTAATCGTAAACTTTGGAGTGGGGATATGGATTGTATTAACAAGATCTGTTAGCTTTCTATAGGTTTTGATACTATTGTCATATATCATATCCACACCAACAAATACAATTCGATATTGAGGAGGATACATCATTTCCCCCAAGTCTGTTGTAATTAAAATATGTCTGTCATTATTACCTGTTTGTTTATAATTAGTTTCCTTAATTAGCCGATAACCAGAATCAGAAATTTCTGTGAATGCGCTTGTCCATCTCTTACTCGTGTCATTCCATGCAAACGTATTTACGTAATCTATTCCATTCCAACCAGTTCTGCTGTCAGAATCAGCGTCAATATATACATAATATGCTGGTTTATGGCCTACAGGAGGAGAATGGTTATAGGAACTTGTGTTAAAAAAAGGTCGGTCTAACCAAAATGTGATATTCAATGTTCTCCCATCACTCTGGTAACTTACCGATTGTATATTACCTACTAAATTTCTTGTCATGTTATATATTGTATCATCAGTATATTGTTTTCCATTTTTTTCAACTCCATATATATTATAAAAATACCAATCATCTGCTCCATCTTTGACTTCTTGACGCACAAATGAAGGTGAAGACGAGAATGCAGCATTATAGGGAAAGATGTGCAACAAAAACAGGAATACCAGAAGAACATAAAATGGACTGTATTTTTGTATAAAACAAATCTGCTTCATTTAAAGATTGAAATTTTAATGTAATAGATATATTTTTACTTATATTCATAACTCAAAAGTCATCACCACTCTAGATTCAATATTATCTAATCTCTCCTCTAGCGATTTTATGTGCATGATTGATGGGCCTTCCTTGAACAATGCAAACTTGGCTTCATTACATTCCCTTATTACTTTCAACGCTAAAAGTTTGTCTCTTGTTAAGTTATTGTATCCTTTGAATATCTCCCAGCCCTTCCTTCTCACTTCCTCTATTCCATCAATGCACTGTTTGTAATAATATGCTAAGTCAGACTTTGCTAAATCAAATACGAATCGCTGCGACAACTCCTTTAATACTTTGATATCTCTGCTAATGGTAGAACGATCTACTCCTAGTTTATCTGCTATCTCCTGCTCAGTCATTGATTGAGCTAGTAGTGAGGCTATCTGTCTCCGTCTTTCTTCAAGATGAAATTTTTTTGTGTGCACAGTCATGCGTAAATCGTGTATTAATTATTATTTAGACAACGATGTATTAATGATTATAGAAGTGCAATACGTATAAATCAGAAGTAAAAAAGGAGATTTATAATGAATATTGGAATATTAGGATCTGGAGATGTAGGCCGTAGGCTAGCTGATGGTTTTATTGAACTCGGACACAATGTTAAAGTCGGATCACGTAATCCAAATCAAGAGAAAATAGCTGAATGGATTGCCAAACACAACAACGGAAAAGTATCTTCAGGAACATTTCCTGAGACAGCATCGTTTGGTGAATTGGATGTGCTTGCAACTTCGTGGGCAGGAGCTGCTGACGCTATAACAATGACTGATCCTAAGAATTTTGCTGGAAAAGTTGTGATTGATGTTACTAATCCCTTAGATTTTTCCAAAGGTATGCCGCCAAGATTGGTAATAGGTCATACAGATTCAGCTGGCGAAACTATTCAACGTATGCTCCCGGATTCTAAAGTAATAAAAGCGTTCAACATAGTTGGGAATATGCACATGATTCATCCTTTGTCCACTCGATCGAATGGATAATACGAAAGTAAATTGAACCTAAAAGAACGTATTAAAATCAAATCAAATAGATATGCTATTTGATTGTGCTATTGTAGGCATGTCTAAATGCAGCTCTTATTACGAAACAAATAGGGAACTTATTACGAAGCTAGCAGAATATTTTGGTATCTAGAATGTTGTTCGCATTTCTATCTCTGTTAGTTAATGATGGTATATTAAAGCACCATTCTATGAATTTTAGCTTGGCGTTCCTGCTGGGAATATTGTGTAGTGATCAATATTATATTTTGAATTGAGTATATTTATTGTAAAAGGCGAGTCATCACCGGCTCGAAGCGATGAGACGGATACTGAACCACTTTCCATTGTAATCAATTTGTTCTCTTTATCATATAATGCCGCATAAACTTGAGCTAATGAAATATCTTGGGTAGAATTATTCACTATGGTCCCAGTTATTGTATCTGAAGGCCACTTCTGTATCTATGGTCGGTTATACTCAAGTATATGCTATTTATTGCATTTCCAGGCTTATCAGATCTACTAGCAGCTGCATTTGCCTTTTGACTATCAATTAATGTAGAAGAAATGATCTGTGACAACAAGAACATTGTTAGTAAGGTAATCCAAAAAACAAATCTTGGTTTGGTATCAAGAGCCATTTTCGAATGAAGCATAATTAGTAGCCAGATTTATAACTAATGAGAAATATTAAAAGATTTTCAAGCCTCACTCCCATAGGCTTCATTGTAGTAATTGTTGTTATGATACAGCTTTGTAGGGAAAGTCTGGATTGTCTAATTCTATTCATTTCTAAAATACGGAATGACATATCTTGCAAATAAGTTTAAGGATCTAATTTCTGGAATATCTGCAAAGTATATGGTGAAGTAGTTTACACCAAGTTTCACATATCTATCTATTTCTCTTATGATACTATTAGCCGTTCCAGCGGTAACTAGATCGGGGTTTCTTTTCCATATTTCATTCCCGTCATTATTACCACTAATACTACTACAAGTATTGTCATCATCATATCTCTTATTTTTTACTAATGATATCTCTTTGTCTGATTCAGCCAAGATCATGATTGTGTGTAAAGCTTTGACTATATCATCATAGTTTCTACCAATTGTATTACAGCTATTTCTAAGGATGGTTAGTTTGCTTAGATATTCCTCATAAGTGCAAAGCCCATAATTCCAGCCATCTGCATATTTAACTGCCAACTGAAGAGTTTTCTTTCCTCCTCCACCTATCCACAAAGGGGGACGTGGATTTTGAATTGGTTTTGGCTTGCATACTGCTTCTTTTATAGTATAATGTTTGCCGGTAAATGACGAAGGCTGCTGTTCAGTTAACATTTTCTTGATTATAACAAGACTTTCTTCCAGCAATTCAAGTCTTGTAGAGGCGTCTGGAAATGGGAGACCATATGATTTGATCTCCTTTTCATACCACCCAGCACTTAATCCAAACTCCACTCTACCATGAGTTATCACGTCGAGAGTGGAAATCATTTTAGCCGTGATAGAGGGACTTCTATGCAGGTTTACCAAAATGGCTCCTAATCTTATTTTCGTTGTTACTGAGGCTAGAGAAGAAAGTGTAGTCCAACACTCAAGTATAGGAGAATCATTAAATCTTCTTGCGACTTCTCCCTCCTCCTTGTATAAAAAATAATCATCGAGCCAGGACGAGCTAAAATTGTCCTTAAGCCATACGGAATCAAATCCTAGTCTTTCACATTCGATGACAATACGTTGGATGTCTTTATACTCAAGACCTTGTTGGTAAATATAACATCCGAATCTTACTTTGTTGCTTTCTTTCCTATTTACCATGATAATGATTCTTGATGCCGCTGATGTTTTTCCTTTTATCGTATCATAAAACGATATTTCAAGAGCCTAAAATAAAATAAAATTTTCTCCTTTTTGTGTATAACATTAACTGGGAGGTCGCTGATGGAATACTCTTTCTGGCTCTATCTTTAATATCACTCTCTTTTCGTTTGGTGAATGATAAGGATATTTATCTAGGCCTAAATACTTTTTTGCAAGTTTGTCAGCATGATCAGCTGCATCTTTAGTAAACTGATCGATAACTTTTCCTCTTATCGTAACCATTTCATATGGATTGTCATGATTTATTACCGAGATTGCTATTCTAGGATCTCGGGAAATGTTCTGGTGTTTAACCCGACCTTCAGCTGTATTTATTAAAATAGTATTTGTATCCTTTTCAAAATCTATCCATACAGGAGTGATCTGTGGTGAGCCATCTTTCATTAATGTTGCAACAAAAGCGAAATTTTTTGCTTCAAGCAATTTAGCAGTAGGACCTGATATTGTCTGACTCATACTTCAAATAAATGTAAAGCATATTTAATAATCGTTATCTATTTTAACATGATTTTGATCCTTCTAAATTGTCGCAACAATTCCTTTAGCCTATTTCACATGTCTACTAATAATTGATTGATCTACCATAAACTCGTGTGCTATTTTCAGCTTCCGTCATTTATCGTGTCAATAGAGTAGCAGCCTTCTGCGACGGTCTTCGATCTCGTATTTATATTTATGCAACCCTTATCTCAACTTATGCATTATTCAACTCTTAAAGTTTAGCTCTATGCATTTTCAAATACAATGGATCAATTCTGCAGTGCAGTATTAATTTGATGCCAAACAACATAATAGCAAATTGAATCTGAAATTGAATATTCAATAACGTTTGATATGATTTGTCAATTGCTTCATAGACTAAAGTTATTGATATCGGGATTATAATTGGCTAGTTTTTAGGCAAGAATACGGATCAGCTGAGCTAAACACAGCAATATATCAGATGGTAATGGAAATGACTAAATCCAAGCGAGGGAAGTATGAGCCATGGAATTCCTCACGGATATGGTTACCACTGTTCCTGAAGGAAGTATCTCTGTCAAGGTCGATGAATTGCGCGCAGCTGAGGCAGTGAGAGCTGCTGAACCTGCCAAAGCTGGTCATTTAATTCGACTCTGGCGTCCACCTCTAGGTCCAGGCGAATGGCGTAGCATTGGACTGTTTCGGGCCGCCGATGAGGCGAAGCTTCGCGAAGTTCTTGCCTCGTTACCACCTCATATTTGGATGAAAGTCAACATTACACCACTTACTCCACATCCCAATGATCCGGAATATACCACAGGCAAAGCAATGGATCAATCGTAGATCTCGTGGCGAGCTTATCTGATCCTCAACCTTCACTCAATGAAATAATAGTTGATTGGTATGAGAATTAATTAAAGTAGCAGTAGCAATAAAAATAAAAT
>DATBGR010000426.1:0-4256 GCA_036557905.1 Nitrososphaeraceae archaeon
CTGGAGGCAATAGGTCCGCTACAAAACTGCGACAAATCACAAGTTACCTTAATGCAAAAGACTGTTAAAGAAATGATACAATTAAGCGTCCGCTCATTAGAGAAACTTGACAAGAACGCCTCGCAGAAATTATACATGATGGATGATAGTGTAGATTCCATGTTTCGAAACTACCTAAAGAAAGCCATGACTCAGACTAAGAAAAGGGGGTTTGAACCAAGATGCTACGCGTCAACTCTGTTGATACTCCGCTATCTGGAGAGGATTGCGGATCATGCGTGTTACATAGGAGATAGCGTGCACTATGTGGTCACAGGAGACCCCAGCCCTAGGCGCTAACTATATAGAAAATATAGAACTATATGATAAATACAGATCACTAGTCACAAAATCCATATTCTACTGATATCTTAGTATCTATATTGCAAGCCTTTGAAAATAATGAAGTAAGAAAAATACAGTATACTGGTAGGTCTACTTATGTTTTGTCCCTTCCCAAGAGGTGGGTAAATGAATTAAAACTTAAGGCTGGAGATCCTGTCACGATAATGAGAGAAGCCAACAACTCACTTTCAATAGTTCCAAATGTTGTGAGGGGCCCAAGTACTTTTGAAGCCACCTCATTTGTTACTAGCGATAAGAGTGGTCCTACTCTCAAGCGTACTGTAGTGTCCATGTATCTAAGAGGATTCAATGTTATGCATTTAAAATCAAAAACTGGGACTATTCATCCCTCACAGCGTGACGCAATTAGAGAAGTTGTTCGCAGAAATTTAATTGGAACTGAAATTATCGCTGATTCTTCAGACATGGTAACAATTCAGGTACTCTTGAGTTTGCCTGAGTTGTCTATAAACACGGCTGTCAGGAGAATGTTTCTAATTGGATCGTCTATGCATAAAGACGCAATATCCACTCTATCAGGAGATACCCAGGAATTGTATAAGACAGTAATAAAATCTGATGATGAGGTAGACAGATTCAGTCTGTATGTTCTGCGAAACCTAGTAATTGCATCTCAGAATGAAAGCACCTTAAAGGCAATAGGATTGAGGAGTCCTGCGGATTGTCTCAGCTATAGTGCTGCTGTACGGAGTCTTGAGAGAATAGCAGACCACGCTTCAGAGATTGCTCTTAAGAGCTCACAGATAGGAACGATACCTGAAGAGTTGCGCAAGAGAATTTTAAAGATGAGTGACCTGTCGCTAAATCTATTAAATGATTCCATAGAGGCATTCCTTAGAAAGGATTACTACTTGGCCGATAGCATAGTTGATAAATCTGAGAACATCAGAGCAATTGAAGATGACATAATCACGTTTATCGATAAAGAGAAGAATCCGAAGAACTATAACATTATCTATGTAAAGCTGATTCTAGAACACATAAGAAGGACTGCAGAATACTCCTTTGATATTGCCGAAGCTGCAATGAACCAAATTGTCGGTGAAGTTATAGAAATCAGGTAAGTTATCCAACCTATGGCGAAAGTACATATGCGTAGTTTCTAATTTAGCACATTTATCAGAGAAAAATTGAATAACTTTCTAAATTTTTCATCTATTATCTGTCTAATAGCAAAAAACTAACGACAACTACTACCTCATTTATTTAGAAATTTGAATACGAGACTTCAGTATATATTAGGTAATCGTTAAATAAACTTCGTTCAGAAAGCAATGTCGCAGGTTCTTAAGATTGAAACCCATTGTCATAATGTCTTTTCAAACCACAAAAACTACCCCTCAAAATTACCATATGACTGTGGTGTTACGATAGAAGAACAACTGGAAAATGCATATCTTCAGAATATTGACGTTATGTTCGTTACAAATCATAATACTCTCGATGGTTATTCTCAAATTTTAGAACGTAAACAAAACCATGCAAAATATCAAAATTTAAAAATATATCCCGCAGAAGAAATAACCATCAACAATAAAGGACATGTACTTGCTTATGGTATTGAAAATGAAATAAGGCCAGGTATGACTTTGGATGAGACTCTTGATGAAATAAGGAAGCAAAATGGTGTATCATGCGCCGCTCACCCGTTCGCAGTTTCAAATGGGATTAGAGAGTCTGCAAAAGAATGTGACATAATTGAATCGTTTAACAGTAATAACGTTGACATATTTTCAAATCTTATTGCTGAAAGATTCGCTAAACAAAATAATTTAATTGCAATAGCCGGTAGCGATTCTCATGTCAAATCCACTATCGGAAGAAGCGTTAATACAGTAGAATCAGAAAACAATATTGATTCTATTTTAGCGTATTTGAAGAAAGGCAGGTTCAAAATGGACAAATTAAATTATGCGAGCAAGGGAGAAATGTGGGAACATGCACATTATATCATATCCTCTTCGCGGCAATCTATATTAAATTCGATTAGAGAAACAAACCCAAAATTTCATTCAATAGTAAGGTGGGCAATAGATTCCTTTATTTCAAATCCAAATTCCAAATTGTGGTATTTAATGGGCTCGCTTGGGATGTACTTGTCTAAACGTATTTCAAAAAAAGTGAACATTAATGGATACAATCCTCTAATTCTGCAACAAAGATCCTGGTCAAATCTTATTTCATTGAGTTTGATACCTTAACAGACATACAACAACCGGAGTTATCAGATCTATTATTCTTTTCAATCATTTGGTAGTAACAAACTTTTAGAGTTTGAAGTATTTTGATAAGTTTTGTCAATTTCTAACGCCTTATTAGTCCACTTAGCAGAATCATCATATTTACCTAATTCAGCTAGCGCTCCCCCTTTATTGTATAAAGCATCGACAAAATTAGGATTAATTTTTATAGCCTTATCAAACCAGGTTATCGCTTCTTCAAATCTATTGAGATTGGCGAGTGCAACTCCTTTGTCGTTTAATGCATTAATAAAAGTAGGCTGAATCTTTAAAGCCTTATCAAACCAAGTTATCGCTTCTTGATATCTTCCTAGTTTATTTAGCGCTAATCCTTTGCCATTCAGAGCTTCAACAGACCCAGGATGAATCGTTAGAACCTGGTCAAAAGATTTTACTGCGTCCTCATATTTGGAAATGTTTATCATCTCATTACCTTGCTGAATCATTCTAGTAAGAAGAGTAGAGTTTATTGTTTGGGAAGTTATCGCCTCAACATCTTTAACTTGATAACTAATGTGAGCTGTAGATATTAGCATCAGCGTTAAAAAAATCACTAAGGTTAAAGAACAAAGGAGAGCAGATTTTTTAATTGAAACGGTTATTGCTAGTGAAGCAAAATTTTTTACCAATTTTTCTATATATCCCAAGTTACATCATTATAGATAAATTATTTTCGAAATAATATGGATGGTCATGGTATATGCACACACATTTTATGATTCAGGATATTACGATTATTATTGTACTCTACATCAGTACATGACGGGAGCAGTAAATATAAGCTGAGAAATTATCGTTTTACGATTACTTTTTCATTACGTTGGAGTGCTGGATTTTGGAAGAAACTCTGTAAACTTGGATATATCATCGTCACATTGTACTATTTTTAACTCATGAAAATCAGATTATTGCCACGTTGATCTTTCTTTACAAATGATTGTACAAGTGTTTACATACTGGATGCTTCGGCACTCATAACCGTCCAGTATGTAGATGGTTATCTCCTCAATATCACTAGTGATATGTACACTTTGCTGCTAATAATAATCGTATTTGACCAAAAATCCTTTATTCAAGTCGACATCATATTGAAAGTATATGGCTCTACTCAGAAGATTGCTTAGGGTAAGGACTACAAATGATAAAATTCTGCAAGTTTATTTAAGAGAGAACAATGATGTCGATGATGGTATTTATTATCTTGAAGCTGATAGAAATTCACCGTCGCCAGTACCCATAGAAACTGAAATTCCTGCTGTTAATATCATCAAGAAATCTGATATTTTTCCGGGAGAAAGTGTTAATAATATTGTTATAGATACGAACCACGTAGATCACCCATCTGATTATATCATATCTTTGTGTTTTTCAACCTTTGATGGCACTAATAGTAAACTTTACATGGGAAGAATTAGCGGTGCCGGCATGGATAGCGTTATTTGGACACAATGCGCCGATTCTCCCAGAGTACATAATGATACTGAGATATTGTCAATCTTTTCATCTTTTCTAAATACGGACCCCGTAACGCCAGTTAAAATTCTAAATATAAAAACTCCCGACGGAAGTGGATCCGTTATTTGGGAACATCATTAGTTATAAAGAGTGATA
>DATBGR010000427.1:0-4594 GCA_036557905.1 Nitrososphaeraceae archaeon
CGCTAGCTCTTTCCCTCATATTTTTCGTGTCACTTCAATCAGACCCTTTAGCACAGGTATAAAGCGGAATCATAATCTGCCTGTAGGAGATCGTTGTCAAGTGAGAAGCTTGAACCAATTAGAAAAGAAGAAAAAGTGGTGAATATGAAAAATATCTGCACAGAGAATCTTGGAAGTAATACCCTTAAAATTAGCTCGACAATCTAGAAAATTTAATTTGTTCACTTGCCTGGTTCATTCAGGCTTCGAATTCCTAGATAATGATGTATTAGTGGTTTCAAGTAAATATGTGTCTATAAGCCAAGGCTCTATCATTTCTTTGGATAAAGTGAAAGTAAGCAAGATGGCAAAAGCGATCTCTGAAAAATTTTACATCCAGAAGGAACTCGCTGAAATAATACTTCGAGAAGCTGACTGCATTATAAGGGGTATGCCAGGATACCTACTGACCACTAAAGACGGAATTTTAGCCCCAAACGCTGGAATAGATAAATCTAATATATCGCCCGGACGCGTCGTTCTGTATCCATCTAATCCATTCCTACTCGCTAAGAATCTGAGGTTGAAATTTCGAGTCAATCTAGGTCTTAATGTTGCAGTAATTTTTTCGGATAGCAGATTAATGCCGACTAGAATCGGAACAACGGGCTTAGCTATTGCAGCGTCTGGCCTAGAACCAGTTGAAGACCAAAGGGGTAAGAAAGACCTGTTTGGTAATGTGCTAAAGGTAACTATAAAAGCTATAGCAGATGATTTTGCGACTATCGGGGTAATGACTATGGGAGAGAGTAATGAATCCATTCCAGCAGTAATAATAAGAGGTGCGCAGGTAAGGCGCAGGGAGGAAGACTTAGATTGGCGAAATATGACTATAGAGCCTTCCCAAGATATATACCTGAGAAATATGGTATATGATTTCTCTAGATAGATTAAATAATAATGACTCACAGTGTTTTAATATCCTCAATGAACAGAGATGTAACCTATTGTCAGAGTTTCTAACAAAGTATCCAAAACGCATAAGTTTCGTAAAGGGCCTGGCAGGCCTGATTCGCCATGAGGAGATTGAGCTAGACCAGTTAAGCCTAATGGTCAAACTAAAAAAAGATGAGATTATCCGGACGTTGATTTTAGAAGGATTTAGCAGGGTTAAATTTGAAAATAGGAAATCAACCCAGATCGGCAATGGATTTGCAAAGAAACTCATTAGACCCTGGGAAATGCACGTTAGACTTTTGGATATGCACCAACAAGGGATGATCGCTATTCAGGCTGAAGTAGAGATATCGCGTAGGTACATACAACATATCAGATCTGTAAGAGTTCCTGTCATATATGAAATAGAATCCATACTCAATAAACACAAGATAGAATATCGCATATGGAATGAAAAGGTTAGGGATTACATTTCAAGCATTATAGATAATCATCATATTCAACTTCGTGCACCAGCTCTTCCAGCGATTCCTTGGAAGCTGATGGCCTGCGTTTGTGCAGCTATTGCGTTAGTTGATGGGTTAAAGTTTACTTACATCCTGCACTGATCCAACGAATTCGCTTAGCTATAATTTCAATAGCTGGCTTTTTAGATCCCATAGAAGAGCTAGTGATCATACTCGAGTCGGGATTGATTGGCGACGAGCAACAATCGTACGTCTAAGAAAAGGTAATATTTGATAATTTGCTAAAAGTGATCATTATTATGGGTATTCCAGAGAAGATCAAGGCCATTGAAGACGAAATTCACAAGACCCAAATTAACAAGGCAACTGAATTCCACATAGGCCTTTTAAAGGCAAAAATAGCTCGACTCAAACGCGAAATGGAGGAGAACACTCATGGGAAAGTTATATCAGCTGGGAGTTCTTTAGGGGGTTTTGATGTTAAAAGAACGGGAAATGGAACAGTGGTTCTGATTGGGCTTCCAAGTGTTGGAAAATCAACCCTGCTAAATAGGCTCACAAATGCTAAATCCAGAGTTGGATCATACCAATTTACAACCCTCACTGTTGTGCCTGGAATGATGCACCACGATGGAGCCAGTGTTCAAATCCTAGATATGCCTGGAATTATTGGCGGTGCAGCCTCGGGAAAGGGCCTTGGAAAAAGGGTCTTGTCGGTTGCTAGGGGTGCGGATCTGATTCTGATAATACTAGATGTATTTCAAACCCATCATTTGCCCGTACTAAAGAAGGAATTAAACGAAATTGGTATTCGAGTAGACGAAACTCCTCCAAATGTAACGCTGGAAAAGACATCAACGGGAGGAATTTCAATTAACACTCAAGTCAAGATTGATATTTCAGAAAAGCTAATTAAAGAAATTTTAAGAATATACGGTGTACATAACTGTCGCTTAATTATAAAGCAGCCGGGATTAACTGATGAACAATTAATCGACATTTTGAATGGTAACCGAGCATATATTCCATCGATAATGGTTTTGAATAAGATCGATTTAGTGAATCAAGGCTTTGTAAGTGAGATCCAATCAAAAATTGGCTCCAATTTCTTGCCAGTTTCGGCAGATGCCAATATTAATATTCTTTCACTGAAGGAGGCAATATATCGGAAGCTTGAATTTATAAAGATTTTTATGCGACCTAAAGGTGGAGAGACTGATTTCAAAGAACCGATGATAGTTCGAGATGGGTCTTCAGTTCAAGACGTTTGTAACAAGATTCATCGCAACATGGTAAGAGAATTTCGATTTGCAAATGTTTGGGGAAAGAGTGTCAAGTTCGATGGCCAAAAAGTTGGCCTTGATCACCGCCTTTATGACTCGGATATTCTGACGATAACAAAAAAGATCGGCGCTTAGATTATTCTGAATGAATGTTATGATGGATTGGATGCCTTAATCATGCCTAAGCATCTTAGTTAGTTTATTGCTTGCAAATGAGGGATGAGTCATCGTAAGTTCAAACTACTGTATAACATGGATGATAATTACCCATTAAATTAAATGTATACTTGTAAAATCTGCATTTTTCGCAATATCTATGACTAGTTCACAGAAGGAGAACTACTTACATATGCAGAATTTCATAATTTATCGATGAACATTATTTGTTCAGAATTAACGAACATATTCACGATTAACGAGATTATTATATTAGGCAGTACCTTAAAAAAGCGGTAATAATAAACATCCAAGAATATGCTTGAAGGAAGTAAAACTTTATTCCATAAGGGAAGCTTTGATTTTAAAATAAAGCATCTTCTTGTTATTGGGGTTTTGGCTCTTGCTTTTGTGACAGGCTTCATAATGCGTTCTTACCCCGTGAAGTATGGATTTTATCTTAATGAATTCGATCCTTATTTTGACTACCGGGCTACGAAATACATTGTGGATCATGGACTTGGAGCATACTGGCAATGGCATGACATGATGTCATGGTATCCTGAGGGCAGAAATGTCCCCGCAACTTCGCAATCAGGACTCCACATAGTCTCTGCATACTTGTATGAAATATTCGGAGCTGGAAGTTCCTTATTGGATTTTACGATACTATTACCTGTCGTCCTTGGTTCACTGACGACCATTGTAATTTTCGCTCTGGTAAGGACATTAGGAGGTACAACTGCGGGCATGTTTTCAGCATTGTTGTTCGCCTTTACGCCAGCCATCATACAGAGAGGAAATCTAGGCTGGTTCAAGTCGGAACCACTCGGCCTGTTCTTTGGACTACTCGCAGTCTACTTGTTAATATCTTCTATCAAACACAAGTCAATAAAGTACGCGATTCCAATGGCAATCTTGGGAGGATTACTTTTAGGACTTGGAAATGCATCTTGGGGAGGTGTTCAATACTTCAGTATCCCGATTTCCTTGTTTTTTATTGCTCTTCCATTCTTCCAAAAAAATACAAGGATTTCTACGTATGCCGCTATTGCATTTACAATCTTTTCGATAGCTAGCGCAGGTGCTTTTCCAAGACCAGGGATATCATTCATACTGGGGCTTCCTGGTATCGCATTAATCGGAGGCACGCTGTTTATGATCGGTGCTGAGATTATAAAGAGATTCAGTAACGATCGCAAAGAAACCAGAAATCTGCTCTTTTTGCTTGGTGGATTCGTTGCTGTAGGGATTGGTGTGATAATAGCCGGTGCCTATCACCCAACATCCTTTAGGTATTTAAACGCGATAAATCCATTTTTGTCTTCTCAAAACCCCCTGACTGCTTCAGTCGCCGAACACTTTACACCGACTTTGGTAGATTATTTCACGAATTACTCAATATTGTTAATGTTTGCCGGAATCGGGGTTTGGATGGCGTTTAGATATCGAACGCCGTCCTCGATATTTGCGTTAATAATCGGGATTACTGGTATTTATGTCAGTGCAACCTTTGCAAGACTTTTAGTATTTGCATCAATTGGCATTATAATACTGGCAGGACTTGGACTCTATGAAATAACTCGCAGTTTTATGAGTAAAGGCACTGCCACTGCAGGCCCGCGACAAGTAAAGCAAGGAAAAGTGAGTAAGGGTAGAAAATATTCTGAACGAATGTCGGAACAACCTTCAAAAAATCGAATTATTGTAATTGGGTATACTGTTCTAATTATATTTCTGTTAACTATTCCG
>DATBGR010000428.1:0-6385 GCA_036557905.1 Nitrososphaeraceae archaeon
TGATAAGAAAGGCAGTCAGATGCTCAACTGGATAATGGTACAGTGTATCCATACACATGTTAGATACTGTAACTCGTCTGTAACCAAACATTATAACAAAATCAAATCTAGAAAGGGAAGCAAAATAGCCATAATAGCAGCCGCTAGGAAGATGATGAGAGTAATATACGTCATGCTGAAAGAAGATAGATCTTTCAGGCCGGATGGTTAAGCAAAAAAAGGGCCTCTTGATTTCTTGCATCAACAATAGGATGCCATCTGTAGGTTAGGCCATAGGCTAGCGTAAAGCCACAGTGCACTAATGGTGCGAATGGGAGAATGCTCATCCGGGATGGATATTAAGAGGCTGTTCTAATCGACATGGGAGAAATCATGTATCGAACACCATTAGAGCTTTGTAGGAGCATAATCCACTATGGTTGTTGAAGGAATCAAGATATGTTAGATGGCAAATACTATGTGCCGGGTTCTAAGAAGTTCAAGGATACCTCTGTTTCTTCACAGAAAGAGCAATCATGTATTTACAATGTGGCAGCATTTGATATTGCTCACAATAAGACAGTATGAAGGTAAGAGTTATAGGATGTTTGTCGAATGGCTGGTTGAAGCACATTACCGTAGTCAATGCTGCTAACTCATATTTGAAACATGGTGCAGGCGTGGCAGGTGCAATTGTGAGAAAAGGTGGATCAATAATACATCAAGAGAGCGATAAGATAGGTTATGTTGAAGTTGGTTCGGCAGTAATTACAACATTAGGAAAATTACCGTGTAAAGCAGTGATACATACAGTTGGTCCTAGAATATGCCAAGAAAGCGAAGATAAGAAGTTAAGAAAAGCAGTTCAAAGTAGTCTGAAACTTGCTGCAGATAGGTTCAAAAGTATTTCGGTGCCAGCGATAAGCTCATGGATCTTCGGATATCCCAAGGAAAGGTGTGCAAAGATACTATTAGATGAATCAAAAAGTTTTCTCATAAGCAACGATATATCCATCGAAATCATAGAATTTTGTATATTTGATATCGAAACTCTTGATTGCTTTAAAACTGAATTTTTCAAATTCTCACAAATAGTAACAAATAACTTAATACTATCGCTGACCTTACAAGATTGACTTTCCATACTTTGTACTAATATGAAATGAAAAGTACTCTGCCACAAATTTCTTTTATTATTTCAACCATCTATGCCAGATTATATTACTGGTGTATATGATGTGAATATTATATCTGACAATAGCAAGTAAACTGGTAGAACTAAGAGGAAAGCAAATCCAACTATATAGAAATATTTGTATATTTACTTAATCTCGATCTCAATTCCCATATTATCATGAAATTATAATTAGAGTAGGTTCTGGATTTATGGGAGTAAGAAGTAGGTAAATATGGCTTCTGTAGTGAGTCCACCTAAAAGTCATCAATATGTAAAGATCTTAATTAACGTATTTGATCTTATTTTTGTATTATATTAAATACTATTATTTGCTAGTTAATATAAAGTATTTTAATCTTCTAACATAAGTAATATTAGAGCTAATTTTTGATAACAATAAAATAACTGATTGACAGGCGTTCTATTTTCTAAAGTCTTTTATTCTTTGAACACAAGTAACTAGACATATGACAGATATTGCAAAGAAAGTGAAAAATGCTGAGCAAGATGCAGAAGCAAAAATTCAGACTGAGAAAGATCATGCTGAAGGAAAGCCTAGCTCAGAGACACTTAATAAGGCAAAGGTAAAAGTAAGAGACGCTCTTACCTAAAAATACGACATTATATTTTATTAATAATGTCGTTATTATCATTTTTGTATTTTTATAACTTTAGCCAAAAGTCTCGATTATTGTTAATGCAACTAGTTTGAATATACTTTGCCCATTTTTGAAAAAGTTATTTCTATTATGTAGTTACCACGCATGCATATATATTAAGACAGTCAATTTTGAGTCGCTAGGATACGAAAATGTGGGACTTGACACGAATAGATTGCAGTAGCCTGCAGTAGTCATACTGAAAGTATAATATGACATTTCATACTGATCTATAATGGAATGTCCAAAGCTGGCTTGACTACTGTGAATCTCCGAAATGATAGACTTCGTGAGTTAGAGGAATTGTATAGAAATGACAAAAAGCGACCTGCGACACAAGAATTTGATGAATGGTTAGACAATATGCTATATGAATTCGTAGGATATGAGAGGCAATTTAACCTACACGGACCATTTATCAGTATAGACAGCATAACTGATTCCCATGTCGTATTGAGTGAGTATGCCGCGAATAAACACGTATTAGTCAATATCAATTCGAAGGAGAAAAGACTTGAATGTGAAAAAGACTCCTCGTCAGACTGTATTCATGTTGGTTATTGCCTTGCGACGCCTTCCGTTTTTAAGATTCTAATAAAAAAAGGGTTTAAGGATTTTGAGACAGATAAGGACAAGAAAGATAATAACGGTATCTCTGAACATCTTGGCAATAAGACCACAATGCATCAGGAGAGTCCCACTGAGAAATTGGAAGAATTCATAGCAGAAACTAGGAAGCAGAAAATCGAACAGCTAAACGAACAGGTAGACAAGAAACTGGAAGCCGAAGTAGATGAATCTAAATCTTGATAGATAGACGAGATTCATAGTAAACACGTGCAATACTATGTCCGTTGCTCTGTATGGAGTTAGTCAACTTGGCAATGACCCTGTATCTAGAGAATCCCAAATAATTAAGTTACTATTTACACACTTTTGACCTTGTAAAAGGTGATTCTTTTTACAGAATTCCTAATGCATTTATAGTAGGAACTGGTACAAAATAATCTAAACATTTCAGATTTACTGTTAAATTTCCAAAAGTGATAACCCATGATAAAAGACCAAAGGATGTAGAAAAAGAACTTGAATTATTCTTTTCTTCTATGGTCTACCTTGAAAACAAGATCTTGGTAGTTGGAATAGTTGAGTTTGTGCTTGATTGTAATGCGAATTTTTTTAGCCACAATTCCCTCCATTTAGTTAGTTAATTAATTGTTATACTTGTAGATATAGATGACAATTTAGCTCATGGAAGTCAGATCAATTTTTACTTGTCCTTTTTCATTGAACTATTTCCTACTTCCTTGACTTGTTTTACCATATCTCCCACTTGAGATGCAACTTTACTAACAATATTCTCATTTTCGCTGTCTTTACCTTCATCATCATTTTTCTGTTCTTGTTCTTCTTCTTGTTTCCGCTGTTTGTTTAATTCAGAATTCATCAGTTCTTCCTTTGTTTTTTGATGTATTCCATATGGTACTAGTTTGTATTCCCCGTTGCTATTGATCTCTACATACCAGCCAGAGCATGCCTTATCTTGTCCATATTCTTCCTCAAACCATTTGGGCACTAACATATCAGATATCCATGCTCCGGTATTGATTACATTATTTTCGTAATCGATATAAGGTCTATGCGTATGTCCGAAAATCAGAATATCATCTAATTGCATTCCTAGTAGTGGATATCTGGCCTTTGATTTTGCAAATTTGTCTATTGCATCCATCCCCTTTCGTTGTTCAGCAGTCTGTAGGAAATCAGTAATTTGAGGCTGTCCTTTTGTAAATACTTTGTGAAATGTTTCATGCAGATAGCTTGCGATTTTTCCCTCAGTATCATTCATTCTGCACAGCTGATCTGAAATTTTATCATACTCTGAGAGTTTCATGGATATCAGCTTCGAGATCACTTCAAGCTCATGTCCATGAACAAGGAAGAAGTTTTTGTCGCCACTTCTCACCCTATAGTACTTGGCGATATTGTAACAGTTAAAATCAGGATAATTTTGTGCTGCATCTAGTGTGATATGATCATGATTACCAGGAAGATAGTATACCTCTTTGAACTGATTAATCAAGTACAGAATATCATCAGATTCCTTCGAATATATTATGTCGTGCTTTTTCCAAAGATCCCAGAGATCGCCAAGAATAAATAATGAGTAATCCTTTGACGTTCCTTTTGCTATACAATCTGAAAGAAAATCTGCAAATGCACGTGCGTTAGACTTCTCATACCCTATATGTACATCAGAAATTATTATCGCTTTATCTATATCAATAACACGAGGACGGGTATTATCTACAGAATTATCCTTATCATCATTCAAAGAATCAATATGACTGGAGTCAGACTGTATGTAATCAGAATCCGGATTCAGTTGATTCATAAACCCTGTGACTTTCCTTTGATTTAGTATAGTTGCATCACTTATAACTTTTGTCAACTAAACTCCCACTTTTGTTTAAACATTCGCTGGAACCCATCCCACGTCGAAACATTATCACTCAGAGAATATGCTGACTAAACCAAAATGTCTTTAAATTAACCCAATTAATGACGACAGTTTGATTGCCAAAGTTTTTGTTTGGATAGCGGAGGATTCGCAAATAGTATTTCTGTAGACAAGTATCCACACTACATATGTTTATTTATTGATGTAACTTAAGCCAATAGCTGACCATGGGAACTTCAACAATTGGGACAATAATCGTTGGAATAATAGCACTTGTGATAATAATTGGGATCATAATCTTTTTTATAAAAATTGTTGCGCCGCTTATTGTTGGGTTGATAGTCTTAGTCGTAATAATTGGAGTTGCATTCTGGATTTATAGTAGAACGAAAACTCGATAAAACAAGAAGTATTTGAATTTAAATGTTTGATGGACGTCTTTTTTGTTGTCTTCCATTGACATATTATCACTTGCTGTACCAGCTGATGAGGTCGCTGCTTCATCACTTGCAAGCAAAATGTCAAAAGTTAGAATGTAACTCAAAACTCAGACATAAAACATCAATTTAACCATCTACACCTCACGTATTTTATACACTTTTAACTTTTTCTGACTTTAAATATCAAACTACAAGCGATCCCACATCTATATTTTTGATATACTGCTGTCGATCATATACATTGGCTCTGATAGTCTATTCGTATTTTCATGCTCATGGTTGAAATAAACTATCATCATAACTTTCAAAAGCTTTTCTCTGATGTGTCTGTTTTCGCCATTCACTTACTATCCACAATATTGTGGAAAAAGTATATACAGGAATCATATCTCCAACAAATGGAATAAATTCAATTGTGTTTATAGCTGTTGATATCTTACTATGAGTAATCCTAAACAATAGACTTATTGTGATAGCATCCAATATATCGCCAAGGAGTGGCATATCAAAGACTGGAGCTGCGATGTAGTCGAGAAGATCAGCAACTAGCGATATTCCCAAAGCCGAGATAGCTCTAAATTTAAATGATGCTTCATTTATTTGGCGCGAATCTTCTGTTTTGACGAATTTTAACTTAGCCAATATTTATTATAGGCCTACAAACTTTATATATCTATCACTAGCGATATAACATGATGTAGTAGTACAAATTCAATCAGGAGTTTGACAGGAATGTTGAATTTATATTCGATAATCTTATCATCAATGACAGTCTTGTTTTAATAACTTCATGAACCAAATTATACAAATCTTATATCTATCTATCTAACATCAGATACGTGGTACATTCAACTAATTCAAACTGATCGTATTGACTTGCCAGTTAGGTCACAGCTCTTTATGATTGTTTTTACATTTGAGCTTACTATTATCTATATCAATATTAGAGCCTTGTTGGCTATTTCCTGCTGCGAAAGCAAATTTATTCTTATTTGATGTGTTCTTAATAAATTGCCCTTTTCATGTTCTTCAAATCTGTCAAAATCTCTTTTTATGATAGTAGTCAATAACTAGGCGCTCCACATTTTGGTAAACACAAACAATAATGAAGAAGAAATCACAAGGGTGAAGCACTTAGCGTACTGCTCAAATGACCCAGTTGTTCAGACGGATGCGATAGATGCCCTCGCAACACACGAAGAACAGCAGGCAATTGACGCTATAACTGAAATCATTAATCTGACTGGTATAAGTGATCAGGTTAAGGAACATGGACAGAGTACTATCAAATATCTCAAATCAAGAAAGAAAGATATCCATAGCAATTCTATCTAGTGGACTAATTAACTTAACCTCTAGTTACCAACCACTTAGTTTTAACCTTTCAAAATGTTCACTTTTTCTAGTAATAAAGTGACTCGCTGGACATGAAATGGGTGTATTCATCGATAATAGAAAGTCCAGTTGTCAAGTAGTACACTTTGGTGCATTCTAATGACTAGTGACTTTTGAGGTTTTATGTTATCCGGCCTCATACAATTTGTCAGTGCAATTAGGTAGTTAAGGTAGTTATCCGAGTCTATTTTAGTACAGAAATAGACAGATTGTTTATAGAACAATAATCAGACGCTTTAAATAAAATTCATTCAAGCTAATATATTATTCATTC
>DATBGR010000429.1:0-21638 GCA_036557905.1 Nitrososphaeraceae archaeon
ATCTCTAAATGAATATATGTTAGGATATATCAACACAATATGATCTCAGTATGTTATTGTGGTTAGTTGCTCTGCAATTTCTGAAGCATTGCAGTCACCTCAGTATTCATAGGTGATATGATTCAAATATAAAATGCACTATATGTTAATTAATGATTGATAGTTTATGCCGATTGACTAACCGACTCACTGACTGACTATTATTTACAAACATTATTGCACAACTAAGACTTTTTTGTTCTGCCAGTCATTACTTGCATTATTTTCTTAAGCTGCTCTGACCTTCCTTCATCTACATAACATAAGGCCTAGAAATAAAAATCGATAGACAGAATCCAAACAACGCTGCTGCTTGGCATGGCATAGGCTGGGTTCTCGATAAATTCGACAAAAAGGATGAAGCAAAGGAATACTTGGATAAAGCCAAGCAGCTGGGATATTAGCGTTTAAGAACGTAATTCTGCTTCAGCAAGTGTAGCTGATTATACGTCAGGCCAAGAATACATACTTCACTATGATTCCAAATAACATATGAAATCCAAGTCTAAGTGCTACTGTATTTGATATAGTAAATAGTGCTACTCTAATGAGGCTTTCATATCTATACAACTTAGTTGTTAGGCTTTGTAGAAACCATAATCAATATTATCAGATTAGTTAGTCTATGCATGTTGTAGGTCAAATATATAGTACACTTAGTATGGTGTCTGTATAGTCCATTATAGTAATTATAAGTTAGAGCAAACATATGTCCTTACCAGGTGTAGGGCACTTTAGCTCCAGACAAAGCACAGTCATTTACTCCATTGACAGATGATGCATCATTAAATAATCCACCACAATTCGATTATTCAGTCAAAATACCTGACCCAAGAACAGGATCAATAAAGGCACCATTATCACAATCTACTACATGGCCAGTCGATAATCCAAAGCCGCCCTTGATTTTCACCTTCTTATTGTTCCAAAGGCTAACATCAATTATGCAAACCCTAATGGTACAAATACTGGTAACATGGCAGGGACTGATTGATAACTGACCTAATAAATCACGCATCCTACCTTTTTCTTTTTGGAATATTTTTTGACGTAGAAGAAGTTATTGGTTACTGTTTTCAGCAATATTATGATGAAAAATGGTTTTGATATTTAGTACAGTGCGACGACAATAAGCTGGGAGATCTGTTCTATATTATTAATGCAATCTCTTTATTTTAGATAGTTCCAGTTTTATGCGTTTAATCTTCTGAGAAAACGCTAAGACACACAGCAGCTGATTAATGATAAGCCTGTTCAATCAAAAAGGAGTACAAACTAGAAAAAGGACAAATCATTACTAGCAGAGGATGTTATGCTTGAATTAAATCTGGTTAAGAATTGATTACGTTAGAGTTACGGAATTAACCGTGGATCTCTTTTTCTAATGCTTCCTTTAACATATGTACGTGTTTTTGCCTATCTTTTTTTATAACTTGCCACATTTCCATCAAGTCCTGTCTGTTCGCATTCTGTGCGTCTTTGATATACTTATCAATGGTATCGTATAGAAAATCTGCATCTTTTCCTAAAACTTTTAGTATATCGTATGCAGTATTTGTAAGTTCGGATGAAGACGTTTCATTCATTACATATTTAGGACAGATAAGATATTTAACAAATTCGACCAAATAGCCCGAAGCTAATTACCTAACGTCAGGGGAATATACTAGCGATATATGCCTTGTAACAATTCATTTGATTGATGTACAGAACTATTCAGGAATAATCCTTGATGCTCTCAATAACGCTCAGCGCATGGGCCTTAACTTCCTTAGCAATGCTAGAACAGTTAATAAGTTCATTTATAGTGTCGATTGCTGGTTTACCGTATGTTCCAAGTGCATCAATAGCACTCATTTGAATCATTGCCTCCTTCGAGCAATAGGTTATGTGTTTTATTCTGTTAATTTGGGCTTGTTCTGATGATGAAGAAGAAGAATTACTTACTTCGTCCATATCTGCACTCTATATTTACTATAATGGGTAATTCAGTACTATATAGCATTATCTAAAAAATGGGTGGGTTAGTACCACTTTTGGTATTAATAATCTGATGGACTAGCTGTAGACTTTTCCTTTGCTAGATTCGGTACCATGTGTCTCAAAGGACTGGCTGGAATATCAGTTTGCATGCATATTATGGTCCGATAGCCTAATTAAGCTTTTTCAAGTAATATCAATTCAAAAAATTGGACAGACAGGTCTGTTTGTATTGCCAAATACTCTATCTTCAAATTGGGGAACCTTAACATCATTCCATTGCATGGCATTTGTCTTGGACAAGTGGGTCTGAACCTCTCTGTCCGGATAACTATTCCTAAATCCTTACAAAGTTCTAAGTATAAGATCTGACATGCATTTGAAAGATCTTGAAAATGCAGAAGTTACTTGCTTGGTTGACAACAATGTAGATCTGCTCTTACCAAATATTGAAGTGGCATCCTGCCCACATCTAGGCGAGAATTGGTTCGAACAACCCCTAATTGCAGAACATGGGTTTTCCGTTTCTCTAAAATTGGAAATAGATGGGACTGAACATGAACTATTATTTGATTCAGGCTTAGATCCCTTGGTTGCTGCTCATAATTCGAATGTATTAGGCTTGGACTTGTCTTTCTGCGAGCTCGTAATATCGAGTCATGGACACATTGACCATGCAGGTGGCTTACTCAATATCATAAACAAAATGAATAGAAAACAAAACATTCCTCTGATTATCCATGAACATGCATTTAGAAACAGAATGGTAAGGTTTCATGACGGCCGAACACTAAGTTTACCAGCACCGAACAGGTCTATTCTGACTAATGCTGGATACAGTATTGTTGAGAAAAAGTCTCCCAGCTTATGGATGGAAGATAGAATACTTGTAACTGGAGAAATACCAAGGACTAATGAATTCGAAAAAGGATTTCCTAATCATTATACTGATGGAAAGATGGAAAGTGATCCATTAATTAGGGATGATCAAGCTATGATTTTGAATATTAGCGATAAAGGATTAGTAGTTATTACAGGTTGTGGACATGCAGGGATAGTAAATATTATAAACTATGCAAAGGAATCGACCGGCGAAGACAGACTCTACGCTGTGATTGGTGGATTGCATTTAACTGGGGGACTTTTTGAACCATTAATTCCCAGAACAGCAGAAGAACTAGAAAGAATGAATCCTCGATTCATTATTCCTTGTCATTGCTCAGGTTTGAAAGCTATAAGTGAAATAGCTAGGAAAATGCCGAATGCTTTCATACAAAATAGTGTAGGAACTAAATATATCTTCTGAAGATTCACAATGAATCATCATTCCATGTTACTTCTGACAAATCCCACATTTTCCTGAACGTATTAGCAGTACCTGGACCAAACCTAGAGTAATGATTGTTTGCTGCTATTTATGTTGATGATTATCTTCTAAGAAGGTAATTATTGCTCTATTAAACTCACTAGGATAATGATACATTAGTCCGTGTCCTGCATCTCTTATCTGGACTACCCATGAACTAGGTATTTTTCTTGCTAGCATTAACGAGTCTTGCAGCGGAGCATCATCTGTTCCAACTATAACCAAGGTGGGCCGAGTAATTTTTGAGATAGCGTTACAATTGCCTGTCCAATTTGTTACCGCTTCTAATTGTTATTGTATTGCTTGAACAGACACCGATTCCTTAGGAAATGGTAAGTAGTTTTGGTAATCTGGATTCTTTGAACCATTTAGCTGGAAATAAGAAAGGTATGTTTTTCTCTATTCGTTGTTGGTAGGACATCGAAGCATTGGTAACGATCTGTATTATTTTAGGATTTGTGGGTATAGCACTTTTGCTGCTACAGCCTGAGGCATATAGAATAAGATTGCTAACCTTGTCTAGATTTTCCAATGTCAATTCCTGAGCTATATATGAATCTAAAGACCAACCTAAAAAGTCGGCCTTGGATATTTTTAAAGCATCAAGCAAGCCAGAAGTATCTTTTGCAAATTGGCTAATTGGGAATTTCTTTGTCCCGGCAGTAGTATTTCCCGTTCCTCTAGTATCAAAGATAGATACAGAACAGTTTGACGAAATTAATTGTTCTAACAAAAGAGGATTCCAAGTGTCCATAGTGACACCGTTTCCTGTGATTAAAATGATTGACTTGGCATTACTTTTACCAAGCTGTTTGTATGCTATGTTTATGTCACCCACTGTAACTTTTTGAAATGGTATTTTGTTTATCATGGCAACTTCGGATTGAAAAGAAGAGGGAGGAGGAGAAGCAAAAGCCAATGTTGGCTTCAAAATAACACCTAATAAAATTCCTAAAAGTAAAACTAATGTTGCTTTTTTCATCTCTTTCTACCTGCCTTAGCCCAGTTTCAATAAGGGCGCTTGGACTACCAACTTCTTTTTGATAAAGTCGCTAATTGAGGCATCTCTGATGTAGATTGAGCGAATGCATTTGCAAACATAGATAGCATTGTTCCTTTATGATATCTACATAATGTTTATTTTGTCTATTTTCAGATTCTATTTTATTCTTATATTGCTTGACACTTACTACCGAAGTGGGGAGGATTTTTGAACAGTCCGATATTAATTGGCTGCTAGATCTCCCAGAAAGTTATGCACTCTATCTTTCGTAACAAACTTTAAAGGGACAATTATTGCAAAACTCCTTTATGCCTAAAATAATGACACCCGAAGAAGTACTCAATTCAGTAGTTGAAGGTATTAACACAGGGAATCTAAATTCCCTCATGACGCTGTATGAGGCTGATGCGTGTTTTGCGTCGCAGCCTGGACAACTTGCAAAAAGTCCAGACGGTATACGCCAAAGTCTAAGTAGTTTTATCGACTTGAAGGGCAAACTAGATCTAAAGGTAAATAGTGTTCTTCAAACAAGCGATCTTGCACTTGTAATTTCTGAATGGTCATTTAGTGGAACTGGATCTGATGGTAATCCTGTTAATATGACTGCCAAATCTGCGGACGTTCTGCGTCAACAGTCTGATGGTTCTTGGCGATTTGTCATTGATAATCCTTGGGGGACAGACTAATATGACAGGTCTAATGACTTGACATGATTTGTTAGTAGAATTAGGTAGTCACAATTCATATAGGATTTAGTCGTAATATGGTTGCCTTTACGAGGCTGCCTTCAATATCTACAGCTGCCAGAGGAAGTAAAACCAACATTCGAATGCCAGATGCAACCATACTAACTAGGTCTGAGGGGCCTCCCTCAGGCTTTCTTTATTTCTAGGGTTGTCACTATACAGGGAAACGATGGATTAATCTGACTCTAGCCGATGAATGGTCTCTATTTGCTCAGATGCATCTTATATCAATTAGTCTATCGAGTAAGTAAACAATAGAAATTTGAAACTAAATAAATGAATACAGCAAATTCTTACACTTAATTACCTGTCATTTATGGCTTTGACTCGTATATGATATTAAATGATGTCTGTGCTGCTCTTCTAAAGCGTTTAAAACCACCAGACTTTACTACTTGTAGTATACCATGCTCACCTACTTGTGAACCTAATGCTGGCCCATTTTGACTTAAAGATGCGGGTATACATATCATGGTAGAACCAGCATAAAACAACCGTCCTAAGGAATTTAGATTATCTTCAAATTTATCATTTGCAAAAGGTTCTACTATCATCATTGTTCCTTTAGATTTGAGTGCTTTTAAAGTATGAGATGCTGCTCCATTTGGATCTTCCATATCGTGCAGGCAATCAAAATATGCAATTAGATCGTATCCATCATTGGTAGGAACTGGAAAGTTAGTAGAAGATGCAATGTTAAAAGATATTCTATCCTCATCTAATCCTTCTTCTTTTGCCTTATTTCTTGCATATTCTATAGATTCCGGATGATTATCAAATCCATAAAACTTTGAATTAGGATAAGCCTTTGTCATTAGTATGGTGGAAACACCATGGCCACATCCAATTTCTGCAACTTTAGCACCATCTTTCCTAAGAGCCTGTTCAACTTTACCATTATCAAGAGCAGAATCCAAGAACTTTCTAGATTCGCTGTATATCCTGGTTTAAACAATCTTTCAGTTCCTTCAAATAGGTCTTTATCATGATCTCCCCATGCTATGCCTTTGCCTGTCTTGAATGCTTCTAATATTTTTGACGCATCTTTGTAAAAAGCCATCAACACCTGAAAAACTCCAGCCGTATAAGCAGGGCTTGTTTCGTCGACTAGAGCTAGTGCATGCTCTATAGGAAGTGAGTATTTTTGAGAAGAATCATATTCGATATACCCACCAGCAGCTTGATTTGCAAGCCATTCTCTAATATATCGCTCCGATGTTTTGGTAACATCTGCAAGCTCTTGTGATGTTATCGGTTTTCCAAAATCATACATTGCTTTATACAAGCCAAGCTTATCACCAACGTAGCCCAAAACTGCACTTGCCGCGCCTCCAAAATCAGATAATATCTTTCCGAGAAATTGATTAAGTTTTTCTTCATTAAAACTCGGATTTGTTGTTGTTGCTGTCGCAATGGGACTTTTGATTATATAAAATTCTTGATTAAAAGTGTTTGCTCCTTCCCTGCAAACTGATGTTTAGGAAGTCTATTGATAGGGCTGTCGCTGCCTTGTTTCAAGAAATCCGTACTCTAACTGCTGTTATGTAATATGTATTAATAACGGTAGGAGTTTGCTTCAAGTACGGCTTGTGGTATTCCCTTCTTTAGGTCATCAAGACTCATTACAGGGTGGAACTCTACATGAGCACCCATTCCACTAAATAGTGGTTCAGCCAAGATTGGTATCTGATCTGCACTCTGGATATCGACTATAAAGGCAGCAATCCTATTGCCATTAGCTTCAAAAAAATATGTTGCTTCAGTCCTGGCTTTGTTTATATATGTTTCAAGCTTTTTCAGGAAGTTTGGGTCCTGTACCATTTTATTTCCGTCTTCTGTAGGAATTCTTGCATGTATTAAGAATCTCATCTTTCGCAAGTAAAATGTCAATTATATTTATGGATATTGCCAGTAATGGACTGTATAACTGAAATGGAAGAAACAAGAATAGGATGAACTGTGAAAAATATCAATGCCAATGATGTTGCTTACTGGAAGGTTCTAGTAGACGCAGCAGAACAATTCTTTAATAGAATTATAAAGGAGTTGGAGCAAGTGAGTATTAACCGAATCTGTTAAAGCTCTTCACTTTAGCTTTAATCTGATAGAAATTGTTGTATCATCGTATTCTGTTATGAAATCTACAGATTTCTGCAGCTTTCCAAGAAGCTGGATTAACATTTTGTTCCAAAAATAGGAACAAGTTTCACCCAAGTGATGCCTAATTACAATCTGATAAGTGTCCGAGGCTTTAACACTTCTGTGTTGATTACGGTTGAAGATCGTACTCAGTTCCTTTCCTTCCGTGTAACCAGTATCTTTTGTAAAGTTATTATTTGTTATTACCCTTGCATCTGTACCCATAAAGTATTTAGCTATTTTAAAGATAACATCCAGCAGAGTTTGTAAATCTAATTCACCCCATAAAAGACGGGCGCTATGCTCTTGTTCTATTGCCCACTGCTTTGTTAGATCGTCTAACTTCTCCTTACTGGCATATGAGAATAATGATTGAAGTACAGACTTTGGTCTAGAAACCTTTTCGGTAGAAGCTAATGGTATAAAAAATTCTGTTTGAGAGTTGATAACTGAGCTAATGTATGCACTAACACTCAAACCTTTGCTTTTCACAAAATCCTCGACTATGTTAAATTCGGTATCGCTAATTCTTAAGGTTACGACTCTATCTTTTTTCTTGGACAAATTGCAGCCGCATTAAATGTATTCATTGTATTCATTCTTAAGTTTTAGTTTCATTCTACTTTATTAACCAGGAGATATTGGATTTAATGGGATATTAATGCCAATTATTACCAACCACTTTCTAGCCAAATACGAGCCATTCAGCCATTTAAATTACTTAGGAATTTACCGTGGAAGTATTCTCATAAAGGATACTCAAAGAAATGTCATTGCAGAAATTATTTACAAAGACGAACTGCCATATTGTAATTCACCAGATTCAACTTCGGATTGCGAGCATACTAGATTCGCTACTTCCCTAATTGATGTGGCCAAATATATGCAAATAGATTAGCTATGCATAAAATAAAGAAAATCTTGGTTGTAAGTATTCAGAAACAAATCAGACCTGAATTGATAAAGTATTATGAAAATGAGTCAGCTTTTAGTACGTCTAAATGCAACAACATTAGAGGTTGTCCTGTATGGTTTAGATCGGAATCTAGTCTGATACCCACCTTAAGTATCATTGGCGATATCTCTAAATCCACCGGTATATTAATGCTTAATGGAGAAAATGATTCTGCAACTCCAGTCCAGCAAACGTTTCTTCTACAACAAAGACTGACTGAAGTAAATCATCCTGATCATACGTTGATTACTTATCTTGATCTAGGACATTTCTTCTATCCCTCACCCCAATGGTTTGCTGAATCTGGACCGATACAACAATATGTTTTGGCAGATCTTTATTCATGGCTAGCAGCTCATACCGGATTTACAAATCATACTATAGAAGCCGCGCATGCCACTTCTACTCCGTCCTCTAACTCCACTGCTAAATAAAATAATCTCGAAAATAACGACAACAGTCGTCTTCAAACTCTTATTGGTGGTCCAGAATCATATATGAATATCAAAAAAAGCCTGTCAGAAATTGATCTTCAAAGACTGATAGACAGAAGTCCTGTTTTGAAAGCACAAGTTATCAAAGAAAATTGTTCCAGAAATCTTAGTTCAATTGGTTTATACCTAACGAATACTAGTATCAATCGATAACAGCACTTCGTATGGTTGTAAATCAGCTAAAGTTAACTACTCCTGCATGACCTAATAAATTCTGGATTGGAGTCGGGAGTGTCTTCTAAGCACAGAGTGTTTATTGTTGATGTAAAAAAATTGGATACTAAAAAATTTGACAATTACATAGGACTGGGAGACAAGCAGGTAATCATAAAACGGATATTCCGTATTTCATAGTACAGAACTTCTCTTACAAAGAGTAATGGAATAGATGATTTTGTATTCTGTTGTGTTTAAGTTTTCCATATGCGAGTGAATGCGCATTAGAGATGTCTTTTATCTAGAGTGAGGCCTTACCTTGAATTTCACATATGACGCAAGCATCTCAACTAAAGAACAACTATTAGATGATCCTATCAAGGGATTGAAGAACAGAATTTACACTATGACAGATTAACATAAATAATTAATGATTCAGGCACTGTCCTAAATTAACCGCAAGGCCTGACATCGGCAAAGGTCAAGTTATGGCAGAGCCGTCCCTACAGGAAAGAGAACATGATGTCCAATCAATAGAAGGTCAGGTCGGTTGTTTATTTATTGGTCATTTACATAATATTAAAAAAGATCTTCGACTTAGGATGATTAAATGGTATTTGGCATGATGTTAGTAGGCGGCCTAGTAACAGGCGGTGTGATGGCCCACTACGCGAATAAGGATAGCTATGAATCAATGGCTAGAGAACAAGAACAAGGAGAAAAGTTACAGCAAGCGCAGGCACAGGCAGAGGAGGCCGAGCGTGCAGCACAAGCAGCCCAGATGCAAGCAGTGCAGGCACAGACAAGAGAACCTAACGAGAACAAGGATGATGTTCTTCATAGACTCGAAAAATTAGGTACCCTCAGGCAGCAAGGCCTAATTACAGATGAAGAATTTCAAAGGATGAAGAGTAAGTTAATCTCAAGCATTTGAAAATATGTTGTTTCAATGAGTTTTAGCTAGTTTGGTAACCAAGCTACCGTTCATAGGGTTGCCTTACTACAATATACTTGATTTGTAGATTTTTAACCTCTTTACGTGGTAGTGTGGCAGTGAATAATTTTTTCATGGATGGTCAAATACTGGCCCATTGCAAGGTGATTTTACTCCTATTGAACATATCCCTATAGGTCCACCTTTAATTGGTTGATCTTTATCGTTTTACTATCATTATCGCTGCCACTGTTACTACTACCAATACCACTAATATCGCTTTTCTTGTCATTGCTATTGTTATTGGCATGAGTGACTCCTAGGTACTGTAATAATTTGTTGTGTTGCATTTACAATCTGAATAAAAAAGCTTCTCTTCTTCTACTGCACTGTTAACGTCTTCTAGAGACGGCAAGGGTTCTGTATAACATCTATCGCACCTTCTACAGTGTATGGTTACAAATCCTAACACCCATTCAATAAATTCATTGCGGCCAACGTACACCTGGACAAAGATCTGGCAATCAATACCGCACTGTTTCATCTTCGGGTGAATAACTCATGTACATTTTCTCTCATCGCATAATAGTTTCCTAGATTGGGAATGCTTTTATTAAATTTTCCTCTTTTTGATCATGAATATAAGCATTTTATGACTGGAGTAGGTGATAAATATTTGAATAATTGTTATTAGTTTATTTTCAATTTTACTAAGAAAGGAGACATATGGTTAGACAAACTAGCAATAGGTATTCCATATGAAGACGAAATTAATATTGAGAGAGTGGAGTCCAGTAATAATGAAGACAAACGTGATGGGGATAATGTTTGGTTTATACCCTGCGAAACAATTCAAAGTAGATCTAAAAGAGTTATTATCCTTCAGCCTTCCCGTCCAACTTCCAGAGAAATGTATAAAGTTACATGTACTTGCTGAGAAAGATAACGTTGTAGTATCAGACTCATTTTGTGGCATAGGTTCTACTGCCATTGCATGTAAAAGACTTGGGATATCTTTTATCGAATTTGAAACCGAGAAGAGTTATTTAGATGAAGCTGTGACAAGGGCTATGAAAGAATTGGTATAGAGAACAGAATCTTGTGATATTTTTTATAAATCGTACAAGCATTAAGAAAGATAGACTATCTGGATTTAGAATTTAACCAAGATTTCTGGATAATTTCTCTGATTAATCTGTGCTTTCAAAACTGGACTACTATCTACTAATCTAAGCAGATCAATTTCTGATAGACTTTTCTTGATATTCATGTATGATTCTGGACCTGATGTAAGTGTTTGAAGACGGCTATTGTATGATTGCATCAAGCATGATAAAGCATTAGTTTTCTCTTTAGCAGTAGTATCACTATTCTGAACTATTTCTCATAGATGCCTTGTTATTTCATTTGAACCTGCCATGTATCTCACATATTCAAACAAGATATCTTCTCTCAGGTACTTTTCTATTTTGATTGTTGCTTCATGTTTGATATACTGTAGATCTCTACTTACTGTAGATTGATCTACATGTAGTTCTAGGGCTATTTCTTCCTGATTTAGACCCTTACTGTACATTGAAATAACCTTTGATAATCTGTTTTGTTTTTCAATGTCTATTACTGCAATTTTGGAGGCAGCTGACATATTTTCTTTAATCTTTGCATTTTGACTGCTCTTATGATCTATTGAACCATTTGCCGCAGGTCTATACTTCTTTAGATACGATACAACATTCACTGGCGCATTTTTATGCATAGTTATACTCATTTTATGTACCATATCCTTCGTGAAAGTTAGCTTTATGCATTTAACCTATGCTAGCATCTAAAATATCCTGGAATATATGCACTTTAAAATGCTTATTTGATCGATTAGTAGAAGAATGGGGATATGCTTATCGCATTTGGATTAGTATTCTACTTATCTACTAATGAGATATCGTATTTTTGGTTTAAGTGTGGCATAAACATAGGCTAAGATACTTTTCGAAGGATTAAGACTGCATGACGTTCATAAAATCCCTAATGGATCTAGAAGACCCAATTTTATACCCTACTTTACTAGAAATGTTACCCCAAAAGGACTATTTTGGTCATGCTCGGAGTCACTAACGATATTGGATAGTTTATGGGGTCTAAAAAAGGAATGGTTTTTAGACGTATTTTCGATAGATGTAGATGCTTTGTTGCACAAATTTGATATTAGTCAATTAACTTTGAAATCTTCGATCAAAAAGATAGAAATTCGCATTCCATCTCGTGATAAGTGTTAAAAGCGTTACAAGATAACGAAGTTTCTGATTATGCAACAAAGCAAAAATTCATAATGAATTACAATTATATAGATTAGGCTAAAATGATTAACCTAGGTTAACATTTATTAGGTAGGCTATCTAATTAACAATATACTTGTATGTTGCGTTTGCAACTAGTTTTAATATCTACTGTGGCAATAGCCATCTTAACTACAGTGTTTGCTATTTCTTCTTCATTTAGTATTTTTTCATCGAACACTAAATATGATGATTCGAAGAGGTCAGTGGGCAGCAGTGGTAATAATGATAGAATAAAAACCGCTACTATTAATACGCCACATGGTGTATATCAAACGACAGGTGACATTTTAGATCCAACAAGTCAGGTTATGGATGACGGAAATAAAATAGTTATTGATCCCATGAAATATTTACGTACTTTTAACTATGGTCATGTATCTACTTTGCCAAATGGTACTATACTTAGAGAGTTTACACTAATAGCCTCAGACAATAAGGTAATGGAAATATCTCCGGGTGTATTCTATAATGTATGGACATTCAATGGAACTGTGCCTGGACCCACAATAAGAGCTACTGAAGGAGATTTAGTCAGAATTAATTTCATAAATAATGGATCAAAACCTCATTCTTTGCACACCCATGGCATTCATCCTGCGGAGATGGATGGCTCTTTAGACATGGTTGGTCCTCATGGTGGAAAATTCGTATACGAGTTTTATGCTAAACCATTTGGAGTATTTCCATATCACTGTCATATGCAGCCGCTAGAAGAGCATATCTCACATGGGTTGTACGGTGTATATATTGTAGATCCAAAGAAATCAAGGCCTATTGCAGATGAAATGGTAATGATGATGAATGGATACGATACCGATAATGATAAAGAAAATAACTTTTACACAGTAAATGGTATTCCTTACTACTATATGCACCATCCTATCCAAATTCAAAAGGATAAATTAATACGTGTATATCTAGTCAACATGCTGGAATTTGATCCCATAAATAATTTTCATCTGCATGCCAATATGTACCAGCTTTACAGATCTGGGACCAGCTTAACACCTAGTGAATACACAGATATGGTAACCATGAGCCAAGGAGAAAGAGGAGTACTAGAATTTACTTATAATTATACAGGAAATTATATGTTCCATGCCCATAAAACAGAGTTTGCAGAGAAAGGATGGATGGGCCTATTCTTAGTCAAAGACAAAAGTGAATTTGATAAAATGGTTAATGATGGCAGTAATAATAATTTTGCACAAAAAAATTTAGTAACAACAACAAAAGAAACTCTACCAGAAGGACAAGGGGGTAGTAGTAGAAATTAACAAAACAGATAAAGGAGGAGAAGAAACAATGGATAGACCACAGCAGCATCACCATCTGATAATAGAGAAGATCAAAACACAGATGTTGAACAAAAAAATGATACTTATTGCATTAATTCCAATTATCATATTGGGTGGAATGATTGTATTTCTTTTTAGTTCTGTAGGCCAACTGTTGCTGCAAAGCTCAGGAAATTCTTTACCTGAAATCACTATCGAAAGGATAGAGTTCCAAGACGCTAAAATAGTGGCATTTCTGCGCAATACCGGTTCTAATGATGTCGCTATATCTCAGGCAGATATAAATGATAGAATACAGCCAGCAGCAATAGAACCAGGCAAAACATTATCAAGATTGGCATCAGCAAAAGTGATTATACCATTTTCTTGGAATCCCGGAGAACCATACGATATAGGAATAACTACATCTGATGGAATAAGGTTTCATAAGTCTATTGAAGCTGCTGTATTAACACCTACCCCAAATCTTGAACAGATTTTATTCTTTGCAATAATAGGTACTTATGTAGGAGTCATACCTGTAATGATAGGACTCCTTTGGTTTCCTTTCATCAAAAGGCTAAGTACAAACAAATACATATTCTTTCTCTCCCTTACTGCAGGGCTGTTACTCTTTTTAGGAATAGATGCACTAGTGGAAGCTAATAAAATCGCCGCTCAAGATGTTGCAAGAGTCTTTAATGGTCAGATGTTAATTGCAATGGTTACCATAGTTTCCTTCCTAGCTTTATTATATATATCCAAAAAACTTGTCGAACGTGCTACTAGTACTACTACCAATTCAGTCAAGTCTTCAAAATTGTTACAATCATCATCGTCTTCTTTAGTATCTGCAGCAGCTGATCCTAGATTTGAAGAGGAAGAGGAGAGAAGACAGCAAGAGCTGCAGCATCGGAAGCAATTATCAAGTTCTCTTTTCACAATGGCTTTTATGATAGCAATAGGTATCGGATTGCACAACTTAGGTGAAGGCTTGGCAATAGGTGCCGCCGTTTTACTGGGAAATATCGCTTTTGGTACTTTTCTAATAGTAGGATTTACATTACATAACACCACAGAAGGGCTAGCAATAGTAGCACCAATTGCTAAAAGTAATAGTAAAGTTATGCTACGAAGATTAGTGATGATGGGAATAATTGCTGGAGCTCCAGCAATAGCTGGGGTATGGATAGGAGGATTTCTATACTCTCCAATAGCTGCAATAATATTTTTATCTGTGGGTGCTGGTGCAATATTCCAGGTAATCCATTCCATAACGTCTTGGATGATAAATAATAATAACGATAAAAATAACATTGTTGATGATGATAGTGATATAAAAAACAGAGAAGGAAGAAAAAATGCATGGTTAAATGCATCCGTAATTGCAGGATTTATAGTCGGAATGATGATAATGTATATAACATCCTTGATGGTATCGTCTTGATAAGGTCCTGTTGTTTGTTTATACTCAATTGATTTCATATAGGATAAAAATAGAAGGTGAAAAAAGAAGAGGAGAGTTATACTTGACTGCCGAGCCAATGAAAAAAGAACACGACACAAATATCAAGAATATTGATCGGTTAGAATCTATTCGTCATGCCCACAATGTAAAAAGAGAAGAGCGTACTAATAGAATGGAAGACTACCCAGAAGTCATATTTGAATTGATTAAACAAAAAAGCTATGCTACATCTATAGACATTTCAGAATCTCCTAATGTGAGTTCTCCAAGTGTGACTAAAATGGTACTACGGTTATATGAGCAAGGTTATCTGAATTACGAAAAATATCATGGAATGAGTCTTACTCAGCAAGGAACCTCTGTTGCAATAAGTATTCATGATAGACACAGCTTACTAACTGAATTTTTGATAATGATAGGGGTAAATGAAGATATAGCAAATATGAATGCTGAAGGTATAGAACATCCAGAGACATTAAAAAAATTAGAGGAATTTGTAAAGCATAAAAAGAAAAAGAATTCAAAGAGCTAGAATACGCTTGTAACAGCTATACAATATTCAATTTGTTAAGAATATAGCTTGGCTTAGGATAATAATACAGATCATTTGTTGATGTGGGATATCGAATTCCAACACCTCAGGCATATTTATCTAAAGTAACCTAAAGTAATGTAGGATTAGTTACGAACTAGGGGTGAAATATATGATATTGAAGTTGTCAGAGCACTTTTAAGTATAAATAATTAGTAGTTTTATCATATTTGAGATCTGCCATAGTCAGTACTCTATAACCGTTATCATGGAGGTACTGTATTTCCTGAGCAAATAGGGATAGAGTAGTATCGACTGGTCTATCACTGTAACTTACGTCAGGAAGTGTTACTATCGTATGATATATGATTATGGGAATGGCTCTTACTGACCCATTATTATTGAATTTATCCTGACTACTGACAGCGGAAATGAATCTATCGAGCATCTGCGAGTTGCTATAGTAGTTGCAACGGCCTACACACGTACGACTATCTGTAGAATAATCACCTTCAATGTGCCGATGACTCCAACCGTTGATGGAATATCTATTTGCAATGGTCAGTTTACCTTCATTATTGTCCGCACTGTTCAAAAAAGCTCTGCAATCCGTCTCGTTAGACGGATGGCCTCGCCAAATGTCGCAGTGCAGAAATGTAAGAGGATAGTCACTATCAGTTTCGGCCAAATCATAGTGTTTGAATACTTGTTTGACAACCTTTGGACCATTTGACCCATCGCCATAGGGATATGCAAATATAGTGACAATTAATACATGATCTTGTAAGCATTGTCTGGACTGGCCTAATTCAAAGTTTAACTCCGATCTGGATAATTCGTTAAGGTATGGATGGGGTCATAGTATGTGATTCTATGTCAAATCCTTCCTTTTGTAATTCTGCTATATCTTGCCAAGTCATCTTTGTATTTTCCCCGGTATCTGATGCTCCTATCCAATCGCAAACTGCAAAGAAGGTATCTTGAAACCATATTTATCCAAAATCGGTTTTGCTAGAATGTATTGACTCTTATATGAATCATCAAAATTTATGATCACAACACGGCCAATATTGGCCCTACTATTGCTACCTCTAGTATCATCTCACTCTTCGTGTCATTAGTATTAGTAATGTTAAATCGTGTCAAATCCGTTAAATCGTTTGAGGAAGAATTATAATAATTATCGGATCCCTTAATTGCATTATGAACCATTGATGATAACAAGGATGAACTGGAGTTTTGCGATTGTATTGGGATGAACGGAATTTGGCCAAAGATTACTCCAAACGATAACATGGGTTGCATTAACCCCAGTATGAGCAATAGCGTAGTAATAATACTAGACATAGTATATTTCTCCTGTAGCATTAATATACTCTGTAGATTTCCCAAGACCTATATCACTTTATTAGTTATAAACTAGATAGTAATCTCAAATGAGAGAACTTGAGTATCGCGAAACATTAAGAGATGACAGGACTGTTACTGATTAAATCAACACAAATATAATTGGGCTAACTATAATTCCTTCATTCCTATATTGTTTAATGTCAAATCCTTTGCTACATTATTGCAGATAAGCATTTAGCAAAGTCACTGCAATATGTAGGCTGAGTGGATCATCGTGTTTCCGTACAACTAAAAACTTAAGTTGTATTAGAATTAGAATAGTTAAGCGATTTCGATATCACGAGAATTGGATAAGCCTAAGGGCAAAATCAACCACCTCCCGTAATAAACATGACTTGTATCTTCCGAATCTGGAATTCTATGCGCACTAAAGACCAATTTGATTTTCATTTGTCTTCTATTTTGGAATTATATAGAGTTAGTATCAAAGAAGTAAGATTTATCCACTACAATAAGGAATGATTTCACAGCCGTACAAATAAATGACAGAATTGCTTTTTTCATTAGAAAAACTAGGTATAAAATATGAAATCACAGCAGTTGAATTTGAATTTCAGAAGGATAGTAAAGAGATGTGATGTTTAAAACATTAGTTGTGAAAATATTCATGTGATACATATCACATATTTTAAATTGCGTATTAATTAGCATTTTAGACAATTGATAGCAGGAACAAAACATATGCAAAGAAAAAACTTTTCGTCTGGAACACGTTGGGAACCCATAGTTGGATATTCACGAGCTGTAAAAGTTGGAGATTTTGTATTCGTTTCAGGCACCACAGCAACTAACAAAGAGGGAAACATCGTAGGACTGGGTAATCCGTATTTACAGACTATTCAGATCATAAAAAATATTCAAACAGCATTACAAATAGTAGGTAGTTGTCTTGAGGATGTTGTTCGAACTCGAATTTATGTGACAGATATTAACAACTGGGAAAAAGTAGGACAAGCCCATGCCGAATACTTTAATCAAATTAGACTAGCCGTTACACTAATAGAAGAGGCGACTAATCAATCCAGAAATCCTAGTAGAGATGGAGGCGGATGCCGTATCGAATTAATTTATAGAGTAGAGATGTCTAAACTATCTTTCTCAATATCGAACTTAAATATGATGTACCATCATATTCTATATCCTATAAGTAATGCAAATTCTAGCCATTTCCAATAACATTCTACGTCTACAAAACCAATATCTCTAAGCCATTGAAGCTGTTTTTCGACAGGTAACATCCTATTGGTATTGTCCTCTCTTTTATTTACATGATTAATGGCTTTAAGGAATCTTCTATGCTGTTCCACTGATGGTGATGATACATGATCTAAATTACAAAAGACATCTGCAGGATAAAGCATATCATAAATTTCTTCATAAAGAGTATATTTTCTTTGATGAGTCAGGTATGTATTGCAAAACTTGAAATGATTGCATCAAAGTATCCTAGATCAGGTAATGGGTTATCGAGATCGTGTTCGATGATTGTAACGCTAGAATCGTTTGGAAAGTTATCTTTTACAGCTTTAATCATCATAGGAGAAATATCTAATGCAACCACTTCAGTATTCTGCGGTAGACCAAACTTTACCAATTTAATTAATCGCCTATCTCCAGTTCCGATATCTAAAATTCTTTTGGCATTTGTAGGTATATGATCAATTACTTTTACTTTTTACTGATTCACATTCTGATCTATGAGGAATAGCATCAGCTACTTGTAAAAAATTTAAAACATGTTGATGATTAGACCATTCTGTTTTGGATCGATGAATTATCTATATTTCGTTTAGTTATTAATTAATCAATAATAATCTTTGTGATATCGTAGAAAGCTTTCCTGATAACAAATAGAATGAACGTATTGATTATCATCATATCAAAAAAATTCCAGTAGTCGCCGTTAGGGTTAAACATAATTGGATTAAACCAGAGATCATCGGCTTGGCAGATCCAAACCGATGAGTGTTTGATTAGGGTTCTAACCAGAGTTGATGCCAGATGAGTTGGTAATGATCTTTGTGTTATTGCTTGTATTTGTGTTGGATAGGCTTGAGGCGATCGCTGCAAGTCCCGCATTTGCACATTGCTCATCGATTTTTCCACTAGGCGCACCACTTACGCCGATACCACCGATGAGTTCGCCACCTGCTCTGATGGGGAGGCCACCGGGTAGGACTGCGAATCGATCGATTGCTATTATACCAGGATTGGAGGTCTTGGCTCGTTCCTCCATTGCTGATGTCGGAGACTGGAATCCAGCAGCAGCGTATGCTTTTTCTCTTGCAACCTCGACTGTAGCGCCGGTCGTTCCGTCGCCCCTAGCAAGCAAAATATCAACTCCGTCACGATTCAACACGGAAACGGTGACAGAATAGCCTTTATCTTTACAGTATATTTGTGTGGCCGTGGCTAACTGTTGAGCGATTCCCAGTGGAAGGATTCGCTGAGTGTTTAGAACCGTCGAGACTGATTGATTATCTATTGCTTTGGCACTGTTCGTCATGGATGATAGAGAAAAAACTCCTAGTCCAAAAAATATAAGTAGCATTATGAACCCACAATAACAGCAAATGTTGAAATTTTGTAACCTTTCTTTCATTTAAGAAACAAGTTAATAAACTATTTAATAAATATAATGATGCAGTTGAAATCATTTTGATATCTTGTTCGCCTCTTAAATTCCTAATTTAGCTAATATGTTAGCCAACAAACGGGCTTAGCCAATTCTCTACGTAAAGTTTACATTTCTCTAGTCTGCCTGGAAAATAGTCTTCAAAAAATTCAGTTGTGTCCTTGATGTGTTATATGATTTTCTAACATGCTTTGCTATAACTGGAATCGAATATGGTAATCGATCCTTTATTAGTAGTGAAAGAATTCAAACCACAATTTTATGATCTTCTCCTAACTGATATTTACATGCCAAACATGAATGGCTTTGAGCTATGTGAAAAGATATTAGAATTGGATGTTAATATTAGAGTATGTTTCATGTCCGCATGGCAGTAAATATTCAGGCTCTAAGAGAAGTATATCCTAATGTAAGTTTTGGATGTCTTATTGAAAAGCCGATGTCGATAAAATATTTAATTGAAAGATTATCATCAGAGTTAGATTAAGAATATTAGAAGTTTAGGATTTGAATAAATCGAATTATAACAACATCTCTTTGATGTGTTACTAGACTCAGAGGACACAATCTACCTCATTTTAAAAAAATCTGATAGACTAGTTTGTTTTGTGTTACATGCTAAAATGGTTTAGTTTTGGAAAGATCGTGAAGCTGACCAATTGTTAATAGATAGCTCTTGTATAACTAATTAATTACAAATAAAAAATGAAACACTATGCCATCAAAAGGAATATTCGGCATTGGAATAAGCATTTTCTTTTTAGGACTAATTCTGTGGGGAGGATGGAATGTATATCAGGGACTAATAAAGTCATTTAATGAAGCTAATATCGCAAGTAATAACTTGGTTAATCAATGCATGAAACAACTCCCAACGGGCTCAAGTGTTTGCGACGAGGAGCTTAGACCAGCATTACAATAATCATGTAATAATGGCTTTAGCAACTTTCTAATGATGAAAAAGCAAGACATTTGTGATGATGGCAAAGTGGATCACTATTATCAACTAAGAGCAGCTTATCAAAAAGACACAACAAGATAATGAGAAAATGAGAACGAACTCTGACACTGAAGAGAATATTCATTAAAACTTATATTCACGTATTATTATCATAATCCTTAAACTTAGCCATTTTCTGAATTTTTCCACATCAAGATTAGATAATAAATAATAACTGAGTCTGTGTAATGTAACTAAAAAACAGAATTAGTAGACATTCTAAAGATCAGTGAACCGCTGAACTTTTGCTATCATGGAACTTGTAGACATAGGAAAACGCTAAAAAACAAGATGACAGACCAATATCACATTTTACATATAATTGTAATTGGTTAACTGTATCAATAATACTCTCTATAAACAACTATGACTGTATTTCAAGCTATCATTAAATTTTTGAGCACGGTATCAAATAGCACATTTTTGTCCTACACAAATACATTAACACTAAAAAAGCCCCAGAGCTCAGACTTTCCCCATCCATGGCCCACATTTATTACACGTTAACCTAATAGGGCTTAACGCTTTCTTGTGATCACCTTCATCCTTTATAATTTAATGCAATCAGACCTCCAAAATTTCCAGTCATTTCATCTAGGAATTATAATTTTTCCAGAATGATTCTAAACGCCAACATTATAGGTTGTTTTTGCTAGATACTTTAGCCCAATTTCGGCCTAGCAAACAAACAGCCTTATCGCTATCTGGTTGTAACCCTATATTATTAGAACATATGCTTAGCTATTTGACTTGCAGAAATATGCCAGTGGTTAGTTACGATTATGCATGCGCCAAATTTGACATAAATTTTCGAACACCAGTTAGTATAATGTACATGAAACATATCATATTTGATTTAGATTACGCCTTTTTCTGTGGTTAGGATTAGGATTATTTCCTACAACGCATAACATGTCTTCCTATTATCAAGTATAAAAGTTTCACAATCTTTATCCAAATCTTTGCTGTCTAATTTACGTCACCATACTTGCACTACCATATCGGCTGCTCTGGTTGGAGTTATTCAGCTTGGCAGGGACCATTTTATCCTCCTACTTTAGAGAATTCCAAATGGTTAAGGTACTATTCTCAAGTGTTTGATTTTGTAGAAATTGATTCTTCTTTTTATAGGACTCCTAATGCATTTATGGTAGAGAACTGGTGTAAA
>DATBGR010000430.1:0-2690 GCA_036557905.1 Nitrososphaeraceae archaeon
TGAGGCTAGCTCCCACGATTGTACCATGAATGGAGGATTCTGTAATATGCCAGAAGGATATGCCTTAAACAAGGTTCCATGAATGTGCATACCGTAGGCAGGAGACATACCCATATTTACAAGGTATATTCTAATAGTCTCATTAGTCCTAGCTGGAAGAAGATGTGTCATGTATTGATCTGCATAACCATTGAACATATAGTATTCCGGTACCGGATTTAATTGATTTTGAGTATCATATTCGCCGGGTACTAAAACATATTCTCTTGCAGGTGGTAACTTGGCGAATTCGTATAAGGAAGTAGCAGAAGAATCTAGATGCTTTCCTGGATTATCTCAGAACTGCTGGTTGGTTTCTGTTGCCGAACAGAAACCATCTTCAAAACACTGATTTCTGGCCACAATCATGCATAAATATAAAAAGGTATAATCTTAGTATTCACACATCACTACAATTTTATAATAATCCGACTGTTACACCATATTGTTACTGGCTTCTATCAATGCTCGAACAATATCGGTTTTAGTTATAATGCCATCTAAATCAGTAATACTAGAAGCTACTGGCATACCACTGATTCTTTTGTCATGCATAATCTTTGCAGCATCGGCTAAATCTGCATTCTTATCTATGATTTGAGGTTTATTCATTACATCCCTTGCTAACATGATATATCCTATGCCATGAAGGTCCTTTGACTCTGTACTATGACCTTCTACAAAGGAGGTTATCGGCATTAGATCCCTAGATGTTATTATACCAACTATTTCATTTCCCCTAGTTACAATCACTCTAGAGATCTTGTTCTTGATCATCAGTCTAAGTGCAGCATGTAATGTATGTGATGGTGAAATAGTAAATACTTCTTTGGTCATAAAGTCCATAACAAGATTTGTTTTTCTATAATGTTCAGCGTACAACTTTACAAGATCGCTTTTCGTCAGAATATTTATCGAAGTACCGTCTTTTACTACAAGCGAACTTATGTTATTTTCAATCATCATCTTTGCACATTTATTGATGCTAGTATCAACACCTACAGTAAATATTGGAGTCCTCATTGTTCTAGAGATTACAATCTTATTTAGAGGCTCATTTGAATTCTTGAACAAATAACTCGCAATTGCCTTTTCGGTGACCATACCAACCGGGTTATTGTTGGTAGCTACTATGACTCTACTTATGTTGTGCCTAACCATTATATCCCGGGCATCACTCAAGTTGGTAATTGGTTCAACTGTAATTGCTTTATTATAAGCGTCCTTTGTAGTAAACTTCAATAAGTGCTCGTCATTAGTAGCCATATATTATCATAACTAGACTAGTATTGGTATGTCATAAAGTTGTTATTATTTGAAGAATTGCTTGAAATGATTTGTATTACATAGAATTTTGTGAAGACATTGACATTTGGTTTATATGCAAATCTTATTTGACCTAATGCATAATTACTTTTATTTTTTCGTAACAATAAATGAATTGCAAACATAGAACAATATTTGGATTTGAACTTTAATGGCTATAAAAAATAATGCAGAACAGTGCACTGCGTTCGTCAACTTTTTAAATTATATACCAGAATGCTAAAAACTGAGGACTATTTTATATGAAAAAACTTGAGATAATAATACCACATAGAAGATTAAATGACGCTAGTGAAATATTAAAGGGTGCCAATACAGGAGGAATGAGTCATTACAAAATTGAAGGAAGAGGAAAGGTGAAAGCAGAACCTGTTGCAATTGGTAGAGGTACTATGCAATATATTATAATTAAAGATGATCAGGTTGAAGAGTTAATTAACAAATTTATCGAAAAGTTAGGTGGTGATACTCTAGGAGGAAAGATATTTGTAACAGATGTGCAAACTGCAGTAGATTTATCTTCTAAACAACGTGGAGAATCTACAATCTAGTTTGGAGTTGACTTAAGTCTATGACAGGTTTAATCATTAATATTATGATTTAAATATACATCATTACAAAAGAGCTAACCTTTGATTATGAAGAAATAATGATATTGGTGGTACTGAGATTCTTTCATACCTTCAGATGATGAAGCGTTATGCAAAGATGCTCAACAAAGATATAAAAATAATAATCATTCCATTTCTTACCCCCAGACTATCCTCCTTACATAGTATATTCGCATCAAAGAAATATGAAAAGTACCACAAAAACAACAACAACAACAGCAGAATGTACTTACAATTAATACGGTACTGTTCATTTGGAATAAAGCCAGATAAAACTTTAGCTTGATAGTAAGCAAATCACATTTGATATCTATTATTCAATATTATATTATGGGATGAACAGTGTAATTGGGAGCATCTAAAGTGTATCGTTATTGCGGCTGTTTTACCGACAAACTACATTGATTTCTTTTTTTGAACTGCAATACAACGCAAAACATTAGTGAAATCTGGACTTTTTACTGAAATAATAGGCATAGCATCGGTTCAATCTACTACAATTTCTTATGATCTGTTGTTTTTAAGGAGAACAAGCTAAAAATTTGAAGCACTATCTAATGTGAATAATTCAATGACACAATTGAATAATTTAAGATTGTAGCAAAACTCACCCATACCAAATAAGGAACTAAGAGGATTGCGGCGTGAGAAGATATCTTAAATGAAAACACGATTGTCAATATTATTGCTGCTAGTAGAAATAGAATATCAATT
>DATBGR010000431.1:0-3979 GCA_036557905.1 Nitrososphaeraceae archaeon
CTCTAACAATATGGCTTACTGTCGGAAGGGGTCCAGCATATGAAAACATGATTGCTCTTGAGCATGCAAGAATCCGACCGTAGGTATTTGTGATTTGAATTATATTAAATTGAATGTTGATAACACCGATGATAATTGATACCACGTGTCAATTAGCCAACGAATCTTAAAGCACTACTTAGTAACAATGACAATAGTGAGCAACTAGCTAATATCACATGATATCAATCATACAATTGTAGTTGTAAGGCTCCATAGTCTATATAGCCCTGCTTCCTTCAAATTCATAAACACAACATTTCCTAACAGCATATTGCGTAAACTAACCTTGGTAACGCATAATTTCAAATTTGAAGATAGACACAGAAAAGTTGTGACTTCTACTAGCACAATCGAAGACAGAAAATGAAGTGGCACTAGAACTAAGAGTAGACCAATCAACCATAAGTAGAAATAGCAAAGTTTTGAAGGAAATATCGCACCGATTCGTATTTAATAAGTCTGATTAGGTAAATTATTTCAAACAGTGTGTTGATAGAACTACAGAAATTACAATTTGACGATCTTATCTATGCTATTGTTTCTTTCTAAGAGATACTTCTCTGCGTGTTCTAATGTTCTTGATTCAAATTGAGTTAAAAATGCGCCAGTCATTTCCTTAAATTGTAGTGCGTTTATAACAGCCTTACCTCCATAATGGTTATTAAAATATACTCTAAGTACTTTGGTCTGACTTTTTATTTGGTTCACTTTTTCAATCCAAGGTTCTAATTCTTGCTTTGAATACAAATAATTATACCAATAATGGCCTTTAGTATTTCTACCATGAAACCTAATAATAGAGTGATCTGCAGTTATTACGACATCAGACAAGAATTGCAAGTTTTCTTTTGCAGGTGAATCTGTAATTACTGCGGCGATATTATAATTCTTTAGCATTTCCCATGGACCTTCCGTCTTACATGAAGGATGTCTGAATTCAACGGCATAATCATACTTGCTATTATTCTTGTCTGTATTACGTAGCCTATCAAGAAATCGTTCTATATTCCCAAAATCATTGACAGTAAAACTAGGTGGTAATTGAATCAAGATCGCTTCTAGCTTATTAGCTGATTTTAATGGAGATATTTTGTCAATAAATTCTTCAAAGTCTGCAATAGCACCTTTTTCTATATCTAATCTTTTTTGGTGGGTGATGGTTTCTGACACCTTAATAGAAAACTGAAATCTCTCAGGATTAGCTTTAGTCATTCCTATGAAAGTGCCTTTTGTCATTTTAGAATAGAATCTGTTATAAAACGTGGAATCCATTTCTGCGGTTTCAAAGAATTGAGAGTAGTAGCGTAGTCTTTTTGTTTCTTTATCTGGATAGAAAACCCCAGTCCATCCTCCACCTTCCTCAGGAGTATCGGGATAATTCCAGCCAGAGCATCCTATTAGAAGTGAGGAGTTTCTTCTGGTGTCCTCTAGAATCAATGATTATGCATTATGCATGTATGAGTTATTAATTGAGCTTTTTATTTATTATTTGTAATAGGAAAAGATCTAATGTCATTTTAGTAAAAAGCGTTTATTATTTTTATACATTGGTGTATAGAAGTCCTTAACATAGGAGCAAGATGTAAAAGTCATACCTTCATGTTAAAACAAAAAATCCTTGAATTATTAGAATTCCGTCTAAAGACAAAAGAAATCGTTATGGGACTTGCAATTTCTCTGGCTATTGGAGCAACATTAGGACTTGGGATACACATGCATATCTAATATTTGCTGATGACAATTGTGTTACTTGTCATTATATAATGGAACCTAGGTTAGCAAACCATCTATTTTTTGGGCTGGTCGAATGCAGTCGGCCCGTCTTTATTTACATAACTGCTAACAGAGACACGTGATTCAGTTCCTGGACTCTGGATATCTACTTCAAAATAAGGTCAGAATCACTTAAATACTTCGCAGCTTTTACAGGGTCGAATTAGATACAGCTGATTTGCTTGACTCTCTGAAGATACCAAAAGCAAATGTTATGGGACATTCTCTTGGATCATTGATAGCTCAGGCATTTACAATTAGCTATCCAGAAAAAGTTAACAGCGTTACACTTATTTCCTCATCATGCGGTGGAAAGGATGGCATACCTAAACCACCTGAATTTAGGAAATTGCAAGATGATTTTGTAAATAAAAGTCTACATAATATCCCCGTTACTGAGGAAATAAAAGCGATGATGATTGCCTCATATGGATTAGAATGGGTCAAACTACATCCTGAAGTACTTGACATTCCAGCAATCTTTACATTACAACAAGCGACGCCTGGTGTGCCCCCTGAAATAGCGGCAAAGCAGCAGAAACTGAGTGTTTGGGAGGAGAATACCAACTGGAGTGGTGCTTGTGATGCGGAAGCGAAATTGGCAAAACCCACGTTGGTCATAACTGGAACAGAGGATAATTACTACGTGCCACATGGAAATGCTTTAATTATCGCAGGTAAAATTCCAGGAGCCTGGCTTGTACATATCAAAAATGCTGGTCATGCTGTACCTACCCAATATCCAGAAGAATTAGGTAGGATAGTAAATACATTCTTATCAACAGTTCCAAACAATTGAATCATCCATTGATAAAAGCATAAACTGATTTCGGGAACCGATTACAAGATGGTTCTATAGACGAAAACATTTTTTTAAGTAGAATATATCTTATTCAGATGATGAGCTCCTTTACTTACAGGTGCTTGAGCCCATATTTTGAGTCAAAAATGGTTCACACACCCTTGGGCCCCAGTATGTATACGGGTCCAAATATCGAATACTACCATACAATAAATGTTTCAGACTTGTCGAGTGGAGGTCATAAAGTCAGGTAATGCCAACAAAGCTCTCAACTACCATCTCAAAGATTACCTAACTATACATCATAATACTTTTGTCATCACTTAATTGTTAAAAAGCATTAAGTTGATTGGTAAACCAATGGTCAATCATAATTCTACTACGTTCAACGGTACATGACACTTTGGTATGAAGAACAAAGAACAAGAGATAGAAACAGAGATGATGTAAAAGCAATTTCTCTGTCCCATCTTATAATTTTTAATATTCGTAGTCTGGTTATACCATTGTATAGGCAATGATATCAAAAGGAGTATTTTTCCTGGTATTGACTATAATTTTAGTATCGATCATTATCGGGATTTTTAAGCAAGCTTTTCATTAAGCGTGTATATTGTGAAAAATATAAAATTAAAAGATGCCTAGAATTCCAAACTCATTGGCTTTTGATACACTTCAAATTGTTACTTAATGCTCCGAGAACAGTTAAATATACTATAATTGTCTAGTTTTGGGATGTCTGAACGCCTGCCGAACACGATCTTGTTAGTAACGACGGCAATAATTACGATATTAATCTTATCTATAAACAATATCGGATCATTTGCTAATATCGTATTTGCACAGAATAATGATAATAACAATAAACTGGTTATTACAGATGGTATCGCTAGCGGTGATGTTACAGACAATAGTGCTGTCGTGTGGTCACGCGCAAAAGATCGAGCTTTGATGCATGTCCAGTATGATACCGACCAATCCTTTTCGCATGCAAAGTCAAAGACTTTATTGGTAGATAAATTAACAGACTTTGCTGGCCATATAAAACTTGATTCACTTTCCCCAGTTACCATTTATTATTATCGTGTATGGTTCTCTCCTGCTTCGGACAGCACTAACAATACCACTAAATCATTGTCGACAAGACCGGATTCTATGATAGGAAGTTTTAGGACAGCTCCTGATCATTTGACTAGCAAACCAGTCAGCTTCATTGTTGGAGGAGACCTTGGTGGACAGAATTACTGTAGACGGGATGGTACAGGAGGAATACAAGGCTATTCGATATTTTCAATAATGCAATCATTGTCTCCAGACTTCTTTATATTCAATGGAGATCAAATTTATGGAGATAATGCATGC
>DATBGR010000432.1:0-2337 GCA_036557905.1 Nitrososphaeraceae archaeon
GGCCTGATCAAATTTTTAATCCAGCTTCAGTTTTTTATGACAATTGAGGCAGAGATATTCCTTACCGAAAAGACGCAGTCATAAACGGAACAGTTGCGAAAGCATCCGCCGCTTGAATATCTAGGAGATCTGAGTATGTGACAAAGGTAGTTTCATTTCCTGCTTGTCCTGACTGAAGCTTGATGGATAGACAGATTGTACGAGTAAATGGTGATTTTGGATAAACTTCCTACCTAGACAGTCGAGCTGTCTCGAAGAATTTCAGATGTCAAGATTCTTGATAAGCACATGGATATGCGTTATTACATCGCATATTAAGTTGGTAACCCACTTCTAAGGTATTATTACTACTCAATCCTATAGGTAATAGGCCACTATCCGCTTTACAAAAATCTGATAGTCTGAAAACATTATTTCAAATTCTGGTCAGTCAGTGGATCTCGATTTAAGAATTGGTGGTAACATTTGGGCTCGGAATAATATTAACGGACTTGGAGGCGCAGCGTTCTCGTTTACTATTCCTATTGCTAAGATTGGAAAGAGATCCCATACTTCTGCTCAACTACAAGAATTTCAATTCGAGGATCAACGAAAAACAACTGTAAAGTGAGATAGAGTCATTATGTCTTCCAAAGATAATGATGGTAAGATTCGAAGGAAAAGAAGCAATTTGATTCTTGTTGTTGATGACGAGCCAGATGCCAATGCCAATATGACTCTAAGAACTCTTCTAGAAGAGAATGGTTTTGAAACAAATGGTTATACTGATCCAGTCTTGGCGCTACAAAGCTTCAGTCCAGGCAAATATGATCTTCTATTGCTTGATATAAAGATGCCAAATATAGGGGGATTTGAGTTATTTCAAAAAATGAGGGAAATCGACAAAGATGTCAAGGTCTGTTTTGTGACTGCCAGTGAGTTATTTTACGAAGAATTTAGAGATGATCGGCAAATTGACGAAAAATATTTCATACTAAAACCAATGAAAAATGAAGATGATGAAACGTATTAACAATATACTACATGAACATGATTAGGATTGTTCAATATGCATAATTTGGTACTTGATAGTATAAGTTTTCCTTTCAGTACTAATGTTCAGTAACAGATATCTGAGACTAAAAAGCAGAGGACAATATAATATCTGAATGAATTATTAGCGTTGAATCAGGGTATGGCCTGTCGTTTTGACTAGGTGTAAGTGTATTCTCATATACTCTACAAGCAATTATTGAAAAAGAAAATATAAAGTATGATAAAGAAACTGAGATGCCATCGGGGGGGAATAAAATAAATTGTACTCGGTTTTTCTATATCTTGTTAAGAGTATCATTTTTGATTCTGAAGATAGGTACAAATATCGTATTGATTCATCAGTTTATTTGTTACGTTTATACGATCAGATTTCGCATATTATCGTGGATTTTGCCAGTTATCATTGTTAATCATTGTTTATTTAACTCGACTATTGTTAGTCATGGTATGCCCAGAATATTTTTTCTGGAATCAAAATCCAATGTTAGTTTTATTCCATTACAAGTATACATCCTTAGCTATTTTAATACATGGCTTTCTAGATCGATTGGAATCCGCTTTAAATTTTGTTTAGTGATACCAATTGTGTTTTTTATTGTAAATGTGTCAGCTATGATTCCCAAAGATGCTGATGCAAAGGAAGGTCAGGTACTATATGATACATATGCCAGATTCTTAAATAATACTGGAGATCATCTATTGCTAGGCACAAAAACAAAAACTGCATCATATCATATTGAAACAAATTCTAATAATATAGCACGAGCTCCAAGTTCAGTCCAAGAGAACGATACGCATATGTCTACAATAGCTAAGGTGTCCAGTAATAAAAACTATATAGTAACGTTAAGTTGGGATCCTCAAGAATTAAGACCAGGACGAAATACGATATTCTTGGTTAACTTCTTCTCTCCAAAAACACAGATAGAAATAAGACAAATTGACTATTCCTTTAGTGTTTTTTCTTCATCAACCAGTGGTATAGTTAAGTATTCACAGCACCAAAAAGCTCCCAACGGGATGGGCGCCCAAATAGTGAACTTTCCTAGAGCTGGCCAAGCGGACATCTCGCTCAATATAACAAAATACGAGCCAAACATAAGCGCTACGACCAATATTAGCAGTGACGTCGGGAACAAAATAGAAAATGTGACTTTTCCTGCATTGATTATACCTTGACATCATGTCATAGTTATGAATCATTGATAATGCTATCATGGTAACTGCTGGTAATTAGTAATGAAGTACTGCAAGTGAAATCTGTAAAGAACATATAAAAGAATACATAATTAATTAGAACTA
>DATBGR010000433.1:0-2981 GCA_036557905.1 Nitrososphaeraceae archaeon
GCAGGGCCATAGAAAATCATAATAAAAATGGCAAATGCTAAGACACAACAATCGTATAGTTCTTCATTGTTTGTGAAGTACTACTTCTCAGCTATTGTTATATTGTGTTTACCACGTTCTATAATACGTTCTGCTATATGCCTGCTCTTGCGCCCTGTTATAGCAGTGATGTTAAATCATATTAAAATTAGAATTAATTTTGACTAGAATAAATAAATATGCCTAACTAAAGGTTTAAGATACGCTGTAACTTTATCAGTACAGACATGCGGAATAAAGAAAAAATTTCCAAATATCCAAAGAGCAACAGAGCTGGTTTGGTAACCTTATTAACCATCTCGTCCTTCTTTGCGATACTAGTCGCAACGGTGCCTCTTCAGGCTGCAAACGCACAGTTGAATCCAACGACTGTGCAAAGTCTCTTAAAAACAGGGTATACTAACCAATATCAGTTAAAGACTGCAAATGCTGGGGTACTCACAGTACTATATAGCATAAGGGGTGGAGTACTTGTCGGTATTCTTGGAAATCCAGCCTTGAAAGCGGGAGACATAGTCATCAATCCAGGTGGTAGTGGCGGAATCTTGACTGTCCAAATACCAAGATTTGCCCTCGATGCAAAAAATGATCAAGGTCAAGATGTACCTTTCAAGGTCACAATAGATGGCCACGGGGCTAGCTGGCAACAAATACAAAGCACCAACACTTACCGAACGTTAGCTATCAACTTCGGCAATAACAATAGATTTATAGAAATTACTGGTACTCAAGTAGGATAATAGTTCGTTAATCAGACGAAAGAAAATATCCTTTTTATTTATTTTAATCAGATGTTGCATTAATTATTGGTTTGTATGATAAATACGATTCTTTTCTAAATGGAATGTATACTAACATCCACTAGAAATGAGATAAAGAGTATTACAATGGAAATATATTTTTAGTGTTTAATGCGTTCTCAATCATTTGATTTACAAATTGAATGGCTATGCTCAATTCGAGAGCATCCAAATACATCTAAATACGTTAAGATCATCAATCAACTCTTAATAATTTAATTGCTTACTGTACATGGTTGGGTGCATGTATTTTGTATAATTTGTAAACCTACCAATTTATAAATAAACACTAATAAATGAAGTCTATGAGCACGGTTTTGGAAAGTATTAAGAAAGTAGTATTGAGTTGGCCAGAAGTTTTGGCCGAGCCGCATAAGTTTGGAGGTGTCGAATTCCGTGTAAATAAGAGAGAAATGGGGCACATTCATGGTGATAGATTGGCAGACCTGCCCTTTCCAATGGAGACTAGAAACAGACTAGTTTATTCCGGCCGAGTATCTCCTCATCACCTTCTACCACAATCAGGATGGGTAAGCTTTTGGATCAAAGGAAAGGATGATGTACCCGTAGTTATCGAATTATTTAAAATGAGATATGATTATCTTAAACTAAAACAATACGTGTAGATATATTTCAATATCTTTGTCTTAATCGAAAACAGTGCAGTATTGAACTTACATAATATTTTCCATACCTGGACTGAAACGATTTCGACTAGACCTTGTTCTTCTGCTTTGTTGTAATTTTGCATGCTGCGAACATGTCTGATTGCAGACCATTTGCATTAATTGAGTAGGGAGATTTTGGATCTGGGGTATGGTACATTTAATAGATAAGATCAGATAGAAACGTTATTTGTTCAAGTTCAGATTCATAACAGTTATTTCCAAAACTCTAGCCTGCAATACTGCAGGACATTACCCTGCAGCATTAGCTCAAACATGGCTTATTGGGTCAATTATAACAAATACGAATGTTACTATGCCAAGTTTCTATCAAGTCATTATTATACAAATAAATTTAATCATTGATCGATATTGATATCCATGGTCAAAAATAAAACTGTACTTATCCCTGAAGTTTCCTCTTTATCGGTACCATGAGTTGTAATTCTATATATTTAATTGAACCAACAAAAATAAAGGATACACCGATTCCCAGTAGAATACCTCCTAGTACATATAATGGATAGTGAGCTCTTACGTACACTCTCGAGATGCATACTAGAGCAGCATCAATAGATAGAATTATTGAGATAAATGTCCTCCTGGCCGATCCTCTAAATAACTCAAGAACCACAGCTACACCAGCTGCTACAATAGTCGCGTGACCAGAAGGAAAAGCATATTCCTTATCAGCCGCAAGCAAGAAATCTACTTGAGGAACCAATGGTCTTGGTCTTTCGACCAAATTTTTTATTACCGGTACTAGAAATGTAAGGACAAGTATTGATAAGCCAATGGTCACTGCTATCTTTTTTCCTAGCCATCCCCCAAAAATAAAGAACATGACAATCACCATGATCCAAACAATATCCCTTCCATAAAGTGTCATCCATATCATCAATTCATTCAATACTAGACCATAGTGCAAATTGTTTACAGTAAGAAATAGCGAATAGTCTTTAGCAACTAGTGAACTCTTTTCGTTAATTCTTGGAGAAACAGATATAGCAAGTAATACAAAAATGGATAGAATAATTATGGATGTCAAAAAGAAGAAATTCATAAGATCCACTAATTTCTAGTTTCACAGTTTCATTCCGAGACTAGATACATTACTGAAGTAATACATTGTACAAAAGGAAAAGGGATCTGATCTTATTCCATGTAGCGAGACTAACGATAAGGTAATGATACAATCAATGGCTTGAGCTTTGCTATTGCATCTTGAATAGGAAGATGCGTAGAGTAAATCATTAATGTGGTTGGTCCGCTTATGTCCTTCTGCACGGTTTTACTCAGAAAATCAAAAGTAGACAGAACTTGAAAGCCCGCAGAAGCAAAGTCTGCTTTATATTTTGAAAGAGAGGGAGTAGGAACGAAAATTCCACCCAGAGTCAAATCGCCGTTTGATTGTATATTGCTGTCAACAGTTACGGTCCCTTTCATATTTGTATATTTTTTATCAGATACACTATAA
>DATBGR010000434.1:0-3291 GCA_036557905.1 Nitrososphaeraceae archaeon
TTATTATTTCTCAAATAAATAATATAGTCCCTAACCATGGTTTCCAGCTTACTTGTTTCTAGTTTTACTAGCCAGTCATATTCTTTCAAGTCATGAAATTTCATGAAAAGGCTTAACGCTGCGTCATAGGATATCTTTGTAAATTCACTATCTATACTTGATACGAAATTCTTGTATGCTTCCGATTCATCACTGTATGTTAAATTATCCTCCAAACTCACTCTTGTATATAAGGAACTAATAATTAAACATACTATACAGTACGTTCTATTATTATAGAACGTAACACGTACAATTTGACATAAAGCTAAGATTAGTCAAATAGTCGATTGTTACCTTTTATTTATTCATATTAACTAAATTATCTTCATAATCAAATCCAGCATATACATACCGATTAATCCAGTCAGATATTCGACTTATGACGAAAAATATGCAGTGAGCACACAAAAAAATGCATTAGCCAATTACTCGATACATCTGCTAACATGTTATGGATTAGTAGCTAGGACGCTATCCATTACTAATCTGTCAAATTCCTCATCGGATGTGTTATTCCTTCTTTCCATCATCTTCAAGGCGTCATCGCCAACTAGATACCTAGTTTTTGGATTATCGGATATAACAGCTTCTAATACCTTGTCTGCAACTATTTTAGGTGAAGAGCCCCTCTCAAATCTCGGTTTAAACGCTGAGATTCTCTTATTAGTTATCTCAACATATGGTGAATTCCCCTCGATAATCTTATTGTTGTTCTTGTTTTTGTCACTATTCCTATTTAGAAGTAACATAGTCCTATTACCTATCTTCATATTGCTTACGAAATTTGTCTTTATTACTCCTGGTTCTATGAGTATGACATGCACTCCAAGATCTTGAACTTCGTATTTCAAAGATTCTGCAAGCCCTTCCAAAGCAAATTTAGAACTAACATAGGCCGATGATAAAGGATATCCTATTCTTCCAGCAATTGAGCTTATATTTATTATTCTTCCGCATCTTTGCTTTCTCATAATTGGTAATACTTTCTGCATAACTCTGATAGCTCCAAAGAAATTGGTTTCAAACTCTGTCTTGATCTCATCTATATGAAGTTGCTCTAATGGTCCTAGCAATGAGTATCCTGCATTATTAACTAAAATATCAATTTGGTTCTTATTGTCAATTATCATATTAATTGCGTCTAAGATTGAATGTTCGTCAGTCACATCCAAGCATAGTGTTTCTAATGGGAGACTATCTTTCCTTGCATAACCAAGTATCTCTTTTGATTTATTTAGATCACGCATAGTAGCGAACGTATAAATCCCGTTACGAGCAAGCGTAAGGGCTGTCTCAAATCCTATTCCAGAAGAACTCCCAGTTACCAAAGCAATTTGCTGCCGCTGTAGGTCTTTCATAATACGTGATAGTATTTCAGTTAACAGGCAATATTCTTTTCTCTACCCCAGCACTTTCACTGGTTGAATAAATAACTGTATGACCAAGAGTTGGTACGGTGAGATGTCTTAATTGCTTATCAAAATCTGAAATATGATATTAAAATTCTTTGTTATAAATACGCTAGTTACAAAATTGTTAATGGATGATGCAAAGAACAAAAATCTTTCAGGTATACGTGAAGAGTTACAAATGGAAAGTGAAATTCCTAATAAAAGCTACAGCTCTTGAAAATAGCTTTCTGATCTGTAAAAAGGTCTTCTAAAAATTAATTTCGAATTCTACTACTGTAAAAAGAAATTAAGGAATATTTGAAAATATCTTTATAAAATAAGAGAATTCCCCACAAAAATAATAATACTTTAGATACATTTCATATTGTAGATAGTCATTGATTGATTGATTGATTGATTGAGGATTATCTCATGCGGTTATAGCAAAGGAAGGCGATAACCACTTACCAGAGTAGTTTGCATATTATAGTCGTGTGGAGCAGCGGAGCCAGCTACGAATTGTATATGGGTCGATGGAGTAGGTTAGTTGCTAAGCAGTTTGTGCAGTGGCTTAATGTTTCAGCAAACTCTCAATGGTTAGACATTGGATGTGGGACAGGAATCATCATCGGGACTATACTTGACACTGTTTCTCCTCGAACAGTTATAGGAATTGATTCTTCTAAAGAATATATTAGGATTGCTCGTAAGGAGATCCAAGACTCGAGGGTATCTTTTTACTTAGGAGATGCACATGCACTTCCAGTTAAGTCAGCCATATATGATGCAGCTGTTTCTGGATTGGTGCTCAATTTTGTTCCTAAACCAATTCAAATGTTAAGTGAGATGATCCGAGCTGTGCGTATAGGCGGAACTGTTGGAGCATATGTGTGGGATTATGCAGGCCAGATGCAACTTATACGCTACTTCTGGAATGCTGTACAGGCACTTGAGGGTCCAGCCATATTCGACTTAGACGAAGGACAACGCTTCTCTCTGTGTCGGCCAGAAACCCTGAGACAACTGTTTCAAACAGCTCAATTGGAAAGGATTCAAGTCCATACAATCGATGTTCATACTACCTTCGGTGATTTTGACGATTACTGGTATCCATTTCTTGGCGGTCAAGGTCCAGCTCCTAGCTATACCAAATCGCTTTCAGAAGAACGAAGGTCTGCCCTGAGGGACAATCTTAGACACACACTTCCAATTTCTAATGATGGAGCAATTCATCTCGTCGCCCGTGCTTGGGCCGTACGTGGAGTTCGTAAGAATTAAAAAATCTGCAATCGGATCACTATCATATCTTTAGCCGCATGAAAACTTGTAATGTAATTCAACTTAAGAGTGCGATGTTCTTCCAATTATTTTGCATTTTATCAAGCTATCGTTAAAGTGTTACCACGATTTTTTGACTATCTAGCTTAAAAAATCTGAAAGACTAGTTTGTTTTGTGTTACTGGATGTTTTCGCTCCGGTATCAGGAATCTCAATATCATTCCATGTTACTTCTGATAAATCCAACATTTTCCTAAATGTGTTAGCAGTTCCTGGTCCAAATCCAGCATAATGATTGTTTGCTGCTACAATTGCTAGATTAATTTCCCTGATAAGAAGTTCATGCTCTTACAAAGTCTATTATGCAGCTATATGAAACACTCCCACTAATACTAAACAATAACAATAATAGTAATACACTGTCTAATGTTATTTACGAAGATACAACAAGTTTATATCCAGAAGTTTCTGTTTAATATAAGTAGTAGGAGTTGTTATGTTCCATAAATGAGAATCTTGACAAGGAGGAAGAAACAATTGAAATCTTTCCTTGTAGTTTTAAGGATGTAAATACCAGCAA
>DATBGR010000435.1:0-23853 GCA_036557905.1 Nitrososphaeraceae archaeon
GGAGTAAAATTTCAGATAATCCGCTTTCGAAAAGATATTCAGTCAATAAATTGAATCGGTTGTGAAGATCTACTGGTACTTGGTCAAGAGTCCTTTTGTTTTTCGCCGCTCCTTATTGTCATTGTCTACATTACTATCGCTTTCAATAGCCTACAACAATAAACTTGTATAGATGAAAGCTATAAGGATTTGGTAGACCGAGATGATTTAGGCTCCATAATGGGTCACATCTCCAGAAACATACGAGATGACGGAAATGTATGTCAGCACCTCACTAGATCTTTTTAGGGTTCATGAAAATAAAATGCATCTTATATCTCTGGATTATTTTCAAATTCAATAAATTGGTAGACCAAAGACGAAAAGCAAATGAATGTGTAATAACACAATTCGACTTATAGTTAGAAAATCAAATAGTGCTAAATAATCAATATCAGATAAGAATGTCACGGTCTGCCGACTACCCGATACTTTGAATCATGTAGGATTTTGCAATCTGTTATAGTAAGGCATATTGCATAATTCTTAAATAAAGAAAATTATCTGACTTGTAGGTTATCGGGTAATAATCTAAGTCTACCATATTACCATGACTCATATAGGTAATAATTTCTGAATATCTGTGTCAAAATTATTTTAGTCGCCAAATTTTGCTAACCCGCCAGATTAGTCACACTAGCAAATCGTCAAGTGGACTAGAAAATCTACCTTATAGAAGTATCAATGCTTCATATAAACAATATTTTCGAACACACTACTAGTAGGTATAGATATCACCAATAATCAAAAAGCAGAAACACAATTCCTTTTAGCAATGAATATAATACTAATGTAACGCATTGCAAATACGTCGCTAAACTTCAAACAATTATTCAGTATATTTTACAGCGTTTTTACAGTTTTGCTGGTTGCAGTTTTTATTGTCATAATCGTAGCCAGAAATCTAAGCATAGTAACAACAATAGTTCTTATTGTTATACCGATTGCTATACGATATATCATTTACAAATTAACTAGAATTTAAGGATGAAGACTGATTATATATTACCAGCAGTGGATAGTAAAGAATTGCTGACCAATTGATAGGTATTCAAAATTACCCTGTCTACTGTTTCTATCTTTGCATTTATTTTGAGATTTGTCACTTAAGAGTTCGAGTCATATTATAAAGCACTGTTGTTGTCAATATTACTAATACACAAATCTTAACAGAATATCATATTAGTCATCAAAAGATCTGTCACAATGCCTATTTCTGAGATGATATAAAGTGGTATTAAATTTTAGATGTCTACTGAAACTTCAAATAGTAATTATAATGCAGATGTTGTTACTCCAATATCATACGGGTACAAATCGATAACACCCCGTATTTTTGTAAAGAGCTCCGCGGATGCAATTGAATTTTATAAACAAGTGTTTGACGCGATAGAAGAATCTCGGTATACCGTACCGATATATAAGAATTGCATGAGAAGCGAAAAGGTTATACATGCAGTTCTAAGAATAGGAAATTCAAAATTCCTCTTAGCTGGTGAGTTCCCTGAAATGTGTGAGCGTCCTACTAGCGCTGAAAAAATCGAAGCACCTGGCAGTATAGGCGGAAATTCCGTATTCTTAAGTTTGTATTTTGAAAATGTAGACAATATATTTGATAAGGCTCAGAAACAAGGAGCTACTGTCGTAATGCCATTGATGGATGCATTTTGGAGTGACAGGTATGGGCAGTCAAAAGATCCGTTTGGCAACATATGGGAAGGCGCAACCCATAAGAAAGATGTGTCTTTTGATTCTATCCCAAACTGTCGGGATAGCATAGTATCAATCGTTAATTGGAGATCAGTTTCGTTTCGCGATATTAGATAGCTGATTTAAACAGGAATGGGCATTAACTCTCCTCGTCAATTATCATCATTCTCGTCCCAAAGAAGTTTAGTAACAATAATCGAATTATCAATAAAAATTAAATCAACGCATTTAATGAAAGATATTGCATTAACCGTTACCAAAGGGTGGAACGAATGAAGAGGAAAAGACAGTTGAATTTAAGTTATATGTTATCCCAATTGTATGTCTGACTAGGTATGGAGTGATTAGGCGATTGTTTCAGTGAGAACAAAAATTGATAGTGATAAATTTGTAATTTTTATTCTTGTGTTCTAAGGTGTAACTTTAGGAATTATCTTGTTACCATGTAATGTTAGACAATAGGTTATAGTTGTGAATGATCCTAAAATCGATCTCACATTTCATTTGTATCTTAATATTACTAGGCAGACTTAAGACTCCCGACTAGAAAAAGAGAGACTGACGATAATTTTGTATGTCATGACTCTACCAAGTAATTGAGGACTGTAATTCTGGCTAGTATAAAAACATGCTCATCTGAAAGAAACGATTTGTTATGATGGTAGCATCTTTGTGTACACTTTAAAATCCTATGCTTATATAGCTATGCTATCGTATCAAATAGTCTTTTATGTCATAAAAAGATAAACTATATTACAGTTTTCAGAATATGCTATTCAAATATTAATACATACTCGTTCGTAACTTTAACATATATCAAATATTTACAGAAAAATGATTAACACTTCACATTTATCGCTTAATGACTACACTACGATTTTATAAAATAGTGTGAATAGGGACAATTAAAGTTGAAAACAAACTAAAGCTGTAACATATTAACTAGCAATGTAACTGTGACGTCGTGATATTTTCTATATCACATTGTGGATGTACTTTTCAATGTATTTAATATATTGAATTGTGTGTTCTAACAAGAAATCGACCACAAAAAGAGTAGATATGGGAAAGTCCTACTTATGGATTTGGGCTAGCTGTTGGTGGATTCACAGAGTTCGAAGGACCAGTAGTATTTGCAGATGGAGACGGGGTAGCTGGAATACCGCATATCTTTGATTCAGTTGAATTGACAAAGTTTAGGCGCGGGTTGCTAGGGTTGCAAAAACTCTTCTTCTCTTCTGGGCTCATTTGTTGAGCCTGACTAGTACTAACTGTCTCAATTTGTGCAATTATTACCGTTATTGTAAGAGCCACAACAATCTTTATCACCATGGGTCTGGTTATACTCATTAACCTATACTTTGAGGATATCAAATATTTAAATTTCTCTTATAGAAATTTGTATAGTCAAATACGTCTACTAGTTTTATTAGAATGTTCTCTTTTCTTTATTCATTAAATAATAAAATAGTATTAATAATTACTTTCATTCAAAAGCTGTATATTAGACTTGCAAATTTTCGATTATTGAATATATTTTGTCAGTTCTATGCCCTAAAGAAAGTGTAATTCTGATGTATATTAGCTAAAGTTGACTATCGGTGAAATAATTTTGGTCTGTGTATTTCGAAATTAAATCTATTGAAAAATATGTGTTGAGAAATGTTAATTACATAAAAGTCAAAAGTACAAATGGAAGTAGTAGTTTAGAATGTTTATAATCATTAATTAGAATGATTACACCAGATTCTAATAATCACTGAATTACAGAGATCCTTTTAAATGAAAGTATCTCCAACAGTATACCTATCTAGCAAAGATCCAAAAAAAATCGTCATATACCTGATGTCTCGGCTTTCTCTATTTGTATAGTAACAGCATCTCCTACTCGAAGGCCCGTATCCTCATACTCTCTCATACTAAGCTTAAACGTAGGTGATTCAGAAAGTCCTACTCCCCCTAAACCACCTCCACCAAGTATATTTGACATCGCTTTAGGTAAATTTTTCATCAAGTCTTCTGGCGAAGTGAAAGCAAATGCTTTGGCACCAAATGGACTCTGAGGTTGTTTTTGCAACCTATCTTCACTAGAAGAGTTTGGATCAGTAAAACCTACATAAACATAAGGGCTTCCATCTTGTGATGCTTCAATCCTTGATACAATAAATTTTTTTTTCATTTTCTTGTAACAATTATGACAAATGACAATCGCAGCTTATATATGTTGATGGATAGTTGGGTATAGATGAGAAGTGCGTTATTTAAGTGTGTAATGTAACATCTGTACTTAAATCAGTTCATCGCAATTCATCCGACAGGGTTCTGAGTTGCGTGGAAATTTCTGTTCTCTTCTATTCTCATAGTAAGGTATTGCACACCATAAAATTAATGCAATGTACTGCATCATTTGTATAGCTTGAATAAATTACTTGAATAAATTTCTCGAATAAATTCCTTAATCTAATTCTTCAACATTTGTAACACAGTTATCAAATCATCTAACGTTTATAATACATTATTAGAATATATATAATTAATGAAGAGGATCAGCCTAATTCCTGGTGAAGTTGGTCTGGATTTAAACTGTACCAAAAACCTAGGTAAAGTAAGAGAATCAACTACAATAAATCCTAATTTAATATATTGATTAGTTACCTTACTAACGGTTAATAAAAAATGATAATTCGATTTGTCATACTTGATCGAATTGCACTACTAATGTTTTGAATTCTCGATGTTAATGATTATGCAAGTTATGGGCAAGAAATTGATCTATATTTCGAATAATTTAGCCAGTACAATATTTCTAATATTACCCAATGCGATATTATGATAAGAATTAGATTTAGAATATATTCTCATCCCTAAAAGAGCAATTCAGTTAATATCCTTTGAATGAAAATAATTTTCGGGAATAACACGAACCCCAGGAAAGGACTGAATAAAAGGTTATTTGGTTGTCCCAGATGCCTAAGTTCAAATTATCTCATATTTACAAAAATCATGATGAATAGGCACCCATATTCACGTGAATTATACTGTCACTATTGTAATATCGCTTTTTCTAGGACGCAGGCAGTAACCCCTATTAGATGATAAAGAGAATCATTAAGATTGAGTTCTAATTGACATTTTGGTTAGCATATTTTGAACAATTATACGTGCTTATGATACTATGTGAGATAGAATTGGCAGAATCGAACCACGTTCCATAGGATAATCGTACCTTTAGTAATAAAAAACAGACAACTGACTATAAAGTAATCGATTACGATTTATCTATTCCCCGTAGCTTAGTACAAAAATCTTGCCAATGTTCAGAACTGCTTACTCCCCATTCTTCAAAACAGACAACCTCTGATAAGCCCAGCCTAGGTATCCATCCTGATACTTCTAAGTCTGGTTTAGGTGAAAACTTTTCAACATATCCTAGACAGAGATACGCAATTGGTCTAATATGCTTTGGTATTCTCAGTATTTGACTGAGGTCTTCATTTGCAAGTATACTGACCCAACCTACTCCGATACCCTCCGCCCTAGCCGCTAGCCAAAGGTTTTGAATGGCACAGCAAACACTGTATACTCCAGTCTCCTCAATAGATGTTCTACCTAGAACGAACGGTCCAAATCTTGTTGGATCATATGTGACACATATGTTTATAGAAGACTCCATGATACCTTCTAATTTTAACGAAACATATTTTTCTTGTTTTAGTTTATCACCATCTAGCATAGATATGGATTTCCTGTATTCTTTTAAGAAGGATTTCTTAACACGCTCTTTGATCAAATGATTTCTTATGAGGATAAAGTTCCAAGGTTGAGAAAAGCCTACTGAAGGTGCATGATGCGCAGCATTAAGAATTCTTAAAAGAACATCATTTGGAATGGTTTTATTGTGCACAAAGTGAGATCGAACGTCTCTTCTTGAGAATATCGCCTTATAAACAGCTTTCATTTCATAATCTGAAAAAGGAAATTCATTGTAATCACTGCCGTGCCGACCTTCAGACATCATGATTATTGCATATGTAATGATTCTTATATAATAAGTGAACTATTGATAAATCACCCATACAGTTATGCTTTCGCTTGCAATCATGTTTTATTGTTAGTTTATTTCTTCCCTTTGGCCTTTGTCTAAACTAGAAATAGTAATGTCTTAGTTCATGTCAATATTAAAGGGTTCATAAACAAAAGATCTATCAATTGGTTCACATATTAGGTAATAGGACTACAGCAATTTTGCGAGGACTACAGTATGATCCGACTACGCTCAGTTGGATTGGAAGGAGTAAACTATACATTCATCCCATATTAAATTTCTAGTATACCAGCATTTCACTATGATTTTCTAGTAACGATTCGTAGATCGCTTTCTGGGTAAGGATATTCCATATGTTTGGCAGTTGCCTTCCCTATCTCAATTCCTAGAAAATAACTGACGATTTTTAGTGCTAAATCTATGCCAGATGAAATACCGGCGGAAGTAAAGATCGGTGGAGCAGTTGTGAATCTTACATCTTCACGGATTTTGACTGCTGGTGCGGATTCACGAAGAAAATCAAATGCCTGCCAATGAGTAGTCGCTTCTCGTCCGTTTAATAGACCGGCCCTTCCAAGAAGGCTAGATCCGGTACAAACTGACGCCGTCAACCTGGTCTTATAGGCTCGATCTGCAATCCATTCAATTATCATCTTGTTGCTTATTTCCGTACGCGTACCCCAACCACCAGGGACAATCAACAAATCCAAATCCGGACAGTTATGGATCGTCGTATCAGGTGTGAATACAAGTCCACCAACTGCAGTGACCCGTTTTGTATCTTCTGAAACTAGGAGAACTCTGAAAGGCGACGATTCCTCACGTCGGCGATTTTCGTTAGTACGTGTCACAGAAAATACTTCAAATGGTCCGGTAACATCAAGGACTTCAACTTGATCAAATATAAGTATTCCAACTACTATTTTATTATTTTGCTTCATTCCAGAATATGTTAGTATTGTTGTTAATAGTTATAACTAAACGTTACAAACCAGATTTCCAGAGCATTTTATTATTTGTAGTAAACACGAGTTCAAAGTTCATGTGAACAGTGAGCTAATCTAATTGTTTTGAACTAGGCTGTGAATTACTTATTATAATTTTATTAGTGATAGTGGGAATCTCCGCTACTGAATTAGGTTATCTTAATTCATATCTCCTCAAATTGAAGGTCAGTTTTATTATGATATCTGCTATAAGCTATGGCTTAAACTATTAAGACGTACTACGCGCAATTGGTATATGGTTAAAGATGACTAGAAAAATTTACGGTGGCGATTTAAAGATCCCTAACCGATCTCCTTTAGATCGAATTGCATTTTATGGTCGAACTCTCTCAGAGTACCTTTTGATGTTCGGTATAAATGATATTGATCATTTGAAAACCTACAATACAGTATTGGATTGTCCTTCAGGTGCCTCTTCCTTTGTTGCGGAATCTAATAACAATTATGAAATTAATACAGTCGGTTGTGATCCTTTATTTGGCCTAGATTCTAGCGTGTTGCACAAAAAAGGGGAAGCAGACATAGAATATGTTACAAAACGCGTATCACTTTCTCAAGATCTTTATAATTGGAACTTTTATCTATCTGTAGACCGTTTGAGAGAGTATAGAAAACGAGCATTAGACCAGTTTATATCAGACTATCGTAATAGAACGAAAAGAAAACGCTACATAAAGGCAAAATTGCCTAAATTACCATTCGATGATAAGAGCTTTGAATTGGTACTGAGTGGACATTTCCTCTTCACATACAGTCACAAATTTAGCTTCCCATTCATTTTGTCGTCAATAAAAGAAATATTTAGGGTATGTGCTAAAGAAGTCAGAATTTACCCATTACAAAAGTCAAGTTTCCAACCATATGAACAGACAAGAGATTTACTGGATACTCTAAAGGAGTATAAAATTGATTATGATATTGTACATGTCTTATTTGAATTTCAGAAAGGTAGTAATTTGATGTTACGACTTTGGCGTTAAAAACGATATGTAACAAAGCATCGCTCCTTCTAGAATATCTAGACAACGATAAGGAAATTAAGCATAATATTTGAAGAAAGTATTCCGAAGTGAATATCGTTAGCATTATGGTAGTCATTTATAGATAGATTTAGTTAGTTTCTTACTTCGAGGTCAATGGTTTTGCAGTTGCATCTAAGGTATATGTAATCGTGAATGGCCGACCGTCGGTTTTATGAAAAACTAGAGCGCTACCCGCGAATGTAAAAGATCCGGTACTAATAGGAGTGTTTGTAATCGTTACAGGAGTGTCCGAAAATAGTGTCATTGGAGACAAAGCAATCCTAGTAGTATTATCGATCCATTTTGCATTAAGCGGCGCTCCATGAGCGTTATCTGGAAGGATTTTAGGATAATATTTATGCTCTACTTCTACTTCAATTGGTTTACTAGCCGTAAAAGTCGAAGTACCTACCCAAATTTTTCCATCATTTCGAATTGGGAGCGCAACCACTATCTGATGTGGGACAGTTTGATTATTCGCTCTAGCCGTTGGAGCTGGTACCGACATAGATGTGTTCTGCACAGTTACTATATCATATGGTATAGAAGGTGACGACGGTTGTGGTTGTACCGCATCGACTTCACTGAAGATTCCTCTGCTAATAGATAACTGCAATATTGCCCCCAAAGTCATTAAAATGACCACAAAAATGGTCTGATATCTGTTTAACATATGCTTATTTTTTCGTTCTTGCCACCATGTACTTTCAAGAGGTATTAATGTTTCTGTGAGAGCTCATTATATGGCTTGAGTTCTTTATTTAACTTCAAAAATAGGATCCTAGAGGGGCATGGTATATGAATTTATTTTGAATTGAAAATTAGGACAATGTATTTTCTTTATGACCGAATTGAGATATTGACTAGATTATTAAATTCTTTTATAACCTACCTTGATCCAATTCCAAGTATTGTTCGATGAAGAATAAACAGAAAATATCGACAGACCTCAATCTAGAAATCTACCCAAATATTGATGTGCTCCGAAGAAAGTAGTAATAATAAGTAATCAGATTATAATAAATGGGATGAATACTGCAAAACATACGTTAAAGTTATTTAGCGAAGTCATGGAGGATGTGAGAAAAATCAACTTAACACAATGAAGATGATACGGAATCCTTTCCTGCATCATCCGTCCAAAATGTAGATGACAAAAATTAGAATTTGAAGAAAACTTTTGATTAGACCTCTTCCCGAGATAGTATTGAATCGATCTTACTCACACGCTAGTTATGAATTGATCTAGAAATACAAAAAAGGGAAAATTCTTTAAAATCCATTAATCCTTTCGACTATGACAGTTGGCAGTTAATATTGCAAATTTCGCTGCACGTTCTGCTCCAGGTTGATAAACTCTTGAGTTCGCTTTCTAAAGCTAACACTGGCCATATTTTTATACATCACTGCTAAATAGATTTTCTACATTTTGTATGATGATCTGTATGTCATTTTATGCTCTAAATGGTCAGTTTGAGTTCAGACAGTTCCAATCCTCCTACTGGCCCAGTCATAGCTGAACCGTCTCGTTGGTGAGAGGAATCAATTGAGGATCCTGATATTTAATACTTTGATGTTACCAGCACATATGATTACTCTATAGTGTGATCGATTGTTATGAACTGTCAAAGTATGTACGTATCATGTCTCCTTTAGTTTCGCCTCGATGATCGTCTAATATTGCGCCATTCGAAATTGATTTGTGTGACGTTCGGCAACTGTTGTAATTGGAAACTTTACTTTAAATATATTCTTGGTATTTAGAATAACATCTACCGAATCTTTCATTTTTAGGCATTGGATTGTTGCCCAGCTGATTCATGCGAATATTATAATAGGTATTCATATTTACAGGGTAGTATAGTAATATAGACGATCTATCTTTGTTAATCATCCTTCGAATTATCAATTTTATCACATATAATGATGATCTCTATCATGATTTCAAAACATTAGTCAAGTATCCGTTTAACGATTCCGTGTCAAATTCTTACTATGCCTATTTTATCTGAACTAAATTGGTACATGAATATCGAGACAGAATCTACATAAGGAAAGATATTCTATTGAAACTCTACGAATATGGCGAACTTAATCAAACAAAATTATTGAGCTATTGCGGTTTAAACAATGTAAAGCACAAATATATTCTTGACGAGATGGCGAAGAAGGTAATGATTATCAGAACGCAAGAATCCTGGGGTAACAAGATCATTGTCAAATACAAGCTTTCGGATAAAGGCTATGATATTCTAAAACAAATTCTAGAACCATATGAGTCATTGTTTCCAAGGAGTGGAATGTGAAAGCAAGCATAATGATACCAATAATAGTAGCATATCTAAGTATCAATAATTATAGAGAACAAGGATACTATACTGTTTATAATACATTGTGTGTCGATAATACTATAATTAATCCACCATGACAGACCAAGATAAAAAAGATAGTAGAAATAGTGGTAAAGACAAAGAATCCAAAGAGAATCTATTCCTAATAATGGATGGAATCATATATCAGCTCAATACTACAAAAAGGATATTCATTTTAATGATATTAACTATTATGATCATACCACCAATGTCTTTTGTTGTTACGTTTACATTATTTGGACCGTCATTTCCATTTGACGGTAGTAGAGCTCTACATGAAAGATTTGGGCCACAGCCGCAGTTTGGTCACTATTTTGGCATAGCCCATTTTATCCAGTTTCTGATCTCCATGGTATGGCTAGGATTTGGAATAAGGCAATGGTATGTGCTCTCCAAGTGGACTAGAAGATATGAACGCTATAAGGAATTACAGAGAAAACTTAACCAGAAATTGGATAATGATGACGAACGCAAATATGGTGATTAAGTGAGTCGAATCCAGGAGGATCCTCTTAATTACTGCGATATGTATAAAGATCTCAAGTGCAAGATATGATCAACAAGAATGTAAAAAGTCATCTTTAGTATGTTCACCCCTCTGTATGGAGTCGATCTAAGTTTCTACTCGTCCGATCTCTATTTATATCACAATGTGATTGCTTTTTTGTATGCAAGTCTATACAAAATTAAAATGAGATGAATTTCGTAATCTATGCAAATATAATGAATTGCGAATGTTTTTGGCGAGACAAGCAACGATGCCAAATGACTTGCAATTCTAAAAAAGGAACAGCTCGATCAGATATCTTCTCTGCGTCTTTCACATAGACATACAGGTCAGGTAGACTTCAGCCTATTGACTCGGGAGATCGGTAACTCATCATTACAGACTCACCAAAGAGCATCAAGATAGAATCACCAATCCTAAGAGCAGCAAGCATTGTTAATTCAATTGGAGATGATCTGATAACGAGTGAAACTGTGATATTGCTGAAGGATTACCATTCAATAATTTCAGTCTGGTTGTTAGAAATGAACAAAATGCGCTAGAATTTTGCACGAGGGTATTTGGTGCTGAAGAACGTGTTCGTATGCAAGCTCCATATGAGAAAAAACATATATATTTTTACAACATGTGAGACGATTATTTGTCAAATATGGGATATATCACGGATCGAATTTTGTACATACACCAAAGGTCTTCAATTTGGAATAGGTCTTCATTCATAACGATCTATGCTTTTATTACGATTTTTTCAAAAATAATACTGGTTTTATATTGCATTGCTGAGTTGAGAATCAGAATGGGTGAATGTAAACTCTCCCCATCAGCCAAATAATCTGTATAAAAAGAAAAAAGAGATTTCCATATTATCTTTCTTCTCTATTGGCGATCTAGTGGGACACTGTAATAGGTTGTTCTTGTTGTTGTATCTCTTCAAGATCTATTTTAGTTGCATCCTGATCTTCCGCTTCTACAATCTTGCTTCTAGTTCTATTTCTGTATAGCAAGTCATAATCTATGAAGTCGCACATAATTGCAATAATTATTATCAATTTTATACTATATACGGGTTTCAATGCGGAATACCTTTTCCCTTTGCTAGGAGACAAAATATAGAGCATAACAAGCTAAAATCAGAAAGATGAAATTAACCCAAATTAACATTTCATCGTAGTTCAATATCTAAAGTTAATGAGGTTATTCATGGTGATGGACTATGTTTCTATTCCAATATAGAATATTATGTTCAGCAAAATAGTAAATCAAACTTTCCTTTTTACACAGAAATTTAGTATCCCTTAGTCTAGGTATAACTCACCCATGACCATGAATTATTACCTTTCCTTAGAAGGTCTCTAGATCTTTCATAGTCATAATGAATTAGTCTTGCACGCCATTTGCCATTTACTATCACTACAGCTCCTTTACATAATCTTTTCCACATAAGCATCATATGTTTCCCAGAAATTTCCGAGCTGTCATTAAGAACAACAGTACGATCGTCAATCCATTCTATTCTTCGTAGATTTTGGAGCTTGTCAAGTGCTTCTTTAACTATTGAATTATTTTTGTGCTAGTATGGTCACAAACAGACTTCAAAACCAATCCTGTTTTTCCTGCCATACCCATTACTGAATTAAATTTTCCAGCTGTTGTGTCGACTTGATGCCTGAAATGAATTGTTTTCATATCTTCTGTTAAAAATAATGAAGGATTCGTCTTGAGTTTCAAAGATACAGGATTAAAAATAGTAGCATTGAAAGTATTAACATTTTTACCAACTATGAGATTCTTAGGTTTTGCAACATTCGGTTTTTCGTTTACTGGTTCTCTAGCACCATCAATTAGGTACAGATCGTCTAATGTCTTAGGTTTGGCAGGTAAGGAATTCCAGTTGAACAATTTAAGCAACATATTGAGAGTAGAAAGAGTTTGATTCATTTTCTGAACATGTCTTTTGTGACTTTGGAGGTAACGTTCGATAATGCATGATTATTTGACGATATACCACCAGTCTGCTGGCATCTAAACTCTTCGATTCGATTGTGTTAGGACATATTTTCCTGGGGCTAACCCTAGTCATTTATACAGTATTCTCTTAATATCCGATGCAGCAATAAATTGATATTCTATATAAGTTTAGTTGATATTTATTTAGTGCGATTCATTGGTTCTTCCAAGTAAATACTTTTTGTGGACATATCATGATAACAGATTCTCCAATTGCAACTTCATGATACTGACAATATTTTTTTGACAATAATTTGTGGACCCTGTTTATTCGAATTTGACTTCCTTGTATAGACTTAGATATTACCGAGGCTATACCTTGGATCATAATAAAATAGAGTTTTGTCCAATCCTCTGTATATTCATCTACGAGTAAAGCGACATTTGGATTTGCTTTGATATTCCTTACTCTTTTCAAGCTCTCTGGGTCTTCGCTTTGCTTAATTTTTCCATCTATTGGTATATAATAATGATTATCAGTGTCACAAACAAATACAACTGGGACCAGATACGGTCTGCATTTTGTATCAATCGCAGCAAGTCTGGCAACTCTGGCATTATTGATTATTCTTTTGAAATTTTCGTTTTTAATCACATACATTAACAATGTATAATGTATTTTAGGAGTACGAGCGCATAGATATTTTGCCGAACATATGAAACGGGATTTCTTAATAATACCCTATTTTGTGATAGCAAGAAATGGCTATTCAATTGGGCCAAAGCTATTGATGCTTTGATTGTGTTTCTAATGCACGTAACTCGTTTGACACAATGTTTAGCTAACTTGGAGCCTATCCTAAAATTATCCTCCTGTATATTACAATGCAACATCCTAAACATACTAATGCAAGATAGTTTTCTAACTTCTTCTCATATCTAACTAAAAGTTTTCTCAGTCTATTATGCCAGGAGTTAGTTCTTTCAACGACCCATCTTCTTCCATTAATATGATGACTATCACCTTTTGTTGTAGATTGTTCTCCTCTATGTCGAATATGTGGGTAGTCTCCTTTCTTGATAGCATCATTGTGAATCACTTGAAAGTCATATCCTTTATCAAGACAGAGGTTCTGTTTCGTGTTACACATCTTACTAGACGGTCTTTTACGATATTATCTAGCGTGTTTACTGCAGCGTTCATATCATGGATGTTAGCCGCAGTAATAACAACAGATAATGGAATGCCTTGTACGTCAGTTAATACATGACGTTTTGTTCCTAATTTGCCTCTGTCTGTAAGATTGGGTCCAGTCATTTCCACCCTAAAGGTGCATATATAGATGCACTATCAAGAGATTGCCAATTCCATTGAATTCCTACAACATCATCGTACACTTTTAACAGTCTAGTCCATAATCTTTCAAATACCTTACATGTAGACCATTGTTGGAATCGTCTATGACATGTTGATCCAGAACTGTATTCTATTGGCAACATCTTCCACTGACATCCAGTTCTTAGCACATATATAATGTCTCCATTACCTTCCTAAATGATACTGCTGGACGTCCTACGGTATCCTTTAGTTTTTCTGGTGGAAGTATCAACCTGATTTCATCCCATAATTCAGCGGGATTCTTTTGACAGTTGGAAGATACTTGACCCTATCGTAAGCCACACATATGAACAGTGTATTCTCAAGCTATATGTCTATCTATTTTTGGGATAGGTTCTTAGTCGTATCGTAATTAGTATATTACATAGCAGCAGGCAAGATCATAGCCACTATTCTCATAAGATCATCTTCATTAACATGCATCATTTATTTGGAAATATGCCCGCTTTCTTCATTCAGATTTTGTTAGTATGACATTTACGTATCTTCGTTATCGTTCATAAGTTAAATTAGATCAGATATCTACATTACTCCCAATGGGCACTCTTTGTTAGTAAATATATCTCATGGTAGTATCTGCCATTTTACTGGGTTGGTAGGAGATAAATGTGCTGAAACGTATGAGTTCCCACAACAGGACCGTTTTAACCTGTCTTTCCCTGGTGTAAATGTGCCATCGTTACTCTCAATATTATCAAGATCTACACTATAATTCAAGGTCTTATCTTTATTCAGCGTAGACTCTGCAGAGCCATCGGCCTTGGTGGTCGTTAGTAGTTTTTGTGTCTTGACCAGTTATAGTTTTACAGTAAAATTTTCTTCAACTTATGCGAAAGCTGGTTTTAAAAACCTATATGGTTGTATCGGCTGTATCGTAGGTGTCAGCATTCTTATTGCTACAAATAGCCATGAAGCGAATACCCAAGGACCACTTGGCAGCTATATTTTATTTTAATATTAATTTAGTATCGAAGAAATTAGATCTTGTACAATTAGATCCTTGATCTAGCTATCGGGAATCCCTTATTACAATAAACTACCTTAGTCTTAGTCTAGGTCTTTCACTTTTCTTCAGAATTTCCTTTATAAATTCCATATTCTTTCAAAATCGAAATAACTGTTGGAATCTCTAAATCAAGCTGCATAGCAATGAACTCTTCTCCTATACCGGATTCATATAGATTCATAACGATTTGTTTTTTATCTTTAGTTATCGTCTCCTTCCCTATAAGCTGAGACGATGAATTGTGTGATAATGACATTTTTCTTTTTCTATCTTGAAGTATTTAATTAAATTAAGTTAAATAGGATTGATTAACCTTGTTAACTAACCAGGTAAAAGATCTTTAGACATGTCATTGAGTCAAGAACCTATTTGCTAATATGTATAGTTCTAGCGGTCGTTTTACTTTCATGATAATATTTCAATTCATAGAAATAGTTAGTTAAAATCTTTAATATAGAAGAACAGTAATAATTAATTTAGAGATTTAATTATGACTGTTCGAATTGATCTTGGAAGGGAAGTTCGAGCGTCTATCCCCAGTGTATTGGCATACTTTATGAATGTAGAAGAGTTACCACACCTTCATCCAGAATATATAAAAAATGTTAGGGTCATAAGCAAAAAAATGGTGGGTGAAAATAATAACTCTACTATTGAATTTGAGCAAGAAGGCTCATTTCATGGCAAGAAGATAAAATCCTTAAATAGATTAACCAAATTGCCTCTGGAAAATGCTATTAGGATTGAAACGATAGACGGAAACGGAAAAGGGAGCTTGACTACCATCAGATGCGTAGACATAGGGTCGGAAAAAACCCAAATAAAATTAGACAGTGAATTACACTATGGGTTGTTAGAAAAGCTACTAAGTCGATCTATTCATGGTATTACGGAAAAAACTTTGGAGGAGGATATTAAGAACATAGAACGGAAATAGAACGAACTTTGTATTAAGATATGATAAAGTCTATTTACATAAGTGGATATTCGACAAACTTGGGTTCGAAATTAGTTTGTATAGCTGCCTAAATATTTATTTTAATTTCTAAAAGTTTTCAATTCCAACTTTTCAATTATAACAAAGTCGATATGAATAATTGCCATGTATACTCGTACCTAAGCACCAATAGAATATTTTATATCCTCGAGCTAGCTCACATCTTCTATTTCATTCAAGTCACAAAGAAAATGGCTTCCTCTTCGGTTTGATGGATCGTACTATAGTTCTATGGATTATGATATATGGTATATCGAATTCATAGGCATACTTGCTCGTTCGTTCATTTCATCAAGAATCAACGATCTCATTAAGGGTTTGTGTGTCAGATACGGATTCAATTTCGTAAGACCCAATAGTCAATTTCATAATTTAATGAATTCGTTTTGTATTGCGTTGTTATGGTCGTCATTGATTCTAGTTCCTGTGATTTCGATCGAATAGATTCAACACAATTCCGTAGTTTGTGCATACCAACAGCAACCAGTGCATTTTAAGACATGTCATTATTAAGAAACATTGTTCTAAGTTTATCTGCTGAGAGCTTTGCATCGTCAATACTACTAAAGACCTCCAAAGTAATTGTTCCGTCATAATTAATATCTTTCAAAGCCTTGACTGCCTTACGATGGTCTACCAGGCCTTCTCCAATCGCAAGATGTTCATCCTTCATTCCATGGTTGTCATGCCAGTGTATGTGAACTATTCTATCCTTAAATGTTGAGATATAATCAAGTACTGATTTCATACCACCAGATGTAAAAGCATGCGGAATATCTAAATGAACCAGTAACGAATTTACATTATCAATAATATATTTGAATTCATATACGTTATGTATCCCGTTCGATATGGGTGCGTTTTCCAACATTATCCTTGCATTGGACTTTTCTGCGTATCTTATAACTTCACGCAGACTTTTGATCATGTTATCTAATAGTGTTTGTCTCTTATTTCCATAAAACATACCATTGAGATTGGCATGAACGTTGATTAGATCTATGCCTATCTTTCTTGCTGTTCTAATTTCCCGCATAATTTCTAATATCCATCCTTGTCTCACATATTCATAGTCCGAACACAGATCTATCCAGTATGCAGTATGCGCTATTGTTTTTTGATTAAATTTACGTAAAATTTTGATAATTTCACTTTTGTTTTTGTCAATTATTTTTGGATTACCTTCAGGTCCCTCTAATGCTATTTCGACGAAGTCAAAACCGAATTGATGGGCTTTATCAATCTCGCCCAAGATGTCATTCGAAGGGTTTGTAATTAAACCATAAGATGGATTGTGATATTTCAATAGCTGTCATGCTTATTATTGTTGCATAGCGAATATAAAGATGAATGAAATTTAGTTGTACAGTAAAAATATTATGTGAATTACATACAATATAGCATAAAATAGATGGATTATGTAGCATCACAGTAGCGGTACCTGAACGAGGTTTTTAGTATATCTTCGGTTATCTAGAAAACTAAACAAACGCTAGCTTGTCACAAGAAATAATAGGGGTTGTTGGAGCTTTGTCTTTTGCCGATTGACTTGGGTCTGAACCTCAATTGCATGTATCGTATATGCTATTCGAGCAAAATATATTGTAGATTCACTATCATAGGACTGATTATTTCTGCTCGGTGTGCGGTTCTCACTAATTCATCAAAAAATACATAATAATTATTTCTTATAGGAGAATGTTATAAATTTATATTTTGTAATTTATGTTCATAATCTTGGTATAATCAAATCTATTATACATTACTGTGTATATGAATCGAATTCATATTGTCCCTGGAATAGCAATAATGACAATAACTCTATTGCTAGTTACAACGACGATGATGTCAGATCAGCAGTCCGCGTTAGCACACAGAGGCTCGTACTATTATGGCCATCATTATCCTGGTGCTAGTGCAGCGGCAGCCGCAGCAGCTGGCGGTGGTGCAGCTTCAGCAGCAGCCGCAGCTGGTAGTGCAGCGGCAGCCGCAGCAGCAGGAAGATAATCAAAGTCTGTGTCAGTCCAAGCAGGTAATATCATGGAATAGAACATAGACTCACCTAGCATATTCCATTGAAAGATTTTACAATATTAGATGATTTAGTTTAGTAAGTATCTGCACTTCTCTTTCAAAGTTTTCTACTTATTGTATTTATATTCGTGAGTTCCTTAATGCGTAGGTCTTCTTATTTCCGTTGTCTCTACTGTCTATTTCATATATGGTTCAAAATGCACCAGAACTAATTTTCCGTTTTACACTATATTTCAATCGAATTTAACTCTATACCGATTTTCATAAATGGATAACATTGTTAATATAGTAACATCAATTATGGCAAGCAGAAGATCTCAGTAGTTATGATATCAAGAGTAGGAGTACCATCATTTAAAGACATTATATATAAATCTATCAAGTACCGATTTCTACAAAATATAGGTTTTATTTACTAAGTAGTGCGCAGCGGGTATTCTGAATAACCAACACCATAAACCTGTCCTATCATTGACAGTTATTGGAGGCTTATACTAGATATGCTGGCTGTGGTATAAGACGTATTGATTATGACTTATTACTCTACTAATCAGGTGCAGCTGCTGGGCAATATTATAGAGATTATATGAAAGGCAGGATGGAACTAGTACCATCTATTCATCAAAGTTATTTAGCTGGTACTTTGGGGGGGTGTAGCTGTCACAAAGCGGAAGACTTTCCTTCCAAGTTATTGCTGTAATTGCAACACATAATATATGTCTGATTCATACATACTAGGTAAGGAAAAATATTCGTTGAAAAATCCTTTCAAAAAATCACATAATAATAAGACACCTGAAGGGGAACCTCTTGAATATACGGGTTCAGGGTCATTTCTGGGGTCTAAAAAACTGTTAATTGTCGCAGCGATAGCCACATTTATCATTATTATTATAATTATCTCTGAATCAGTAGTCATAGTACAAGCAGGACATAGAGGAGTTGTATTATACGTTGGCGCAGTTGAAAACAGAGTATTGGGAGAAGGTGTACACTTCGTAATACCATTTGCAGAGCAAGTCATACCATTGGAAGTGCGTACACTCAAATATCAAGCTGAAGCATCTGCTGCATCTAATGACTTACAACAAGTACAGACCGTAATAGCATTGAATTACCATCTGAATCCTGCTGATGTAAATAAGGTTTACCAACAGTTAGGCCCAGACTATGCAGATAGAGTAATTGCACCTACAATACAAGAATCAGTTAAAGCAAGTGTGGCAAAATATGACGCTGAAGAGTTAATCACAAAAAGAGAGATTGTCAAGAGTGTCATAGCAGATGCAATAAGAAACTCTTTGTCTGCAAAAGACATGATAGTAGAGACTATATTTATTACTGATTTTAGGTTCTCACCATCATTCTCCAGCCAAGTAGAAGATAAAGTGGTAGCTTATCAAAAGTATTTGACTGAATTGAATAATTTACGAGGAATTCAAGTGGTGGCTAACCAAACAGTTGTACAGGCTCAAGCACAGGCAAAAGCTAACGTAGCAAAGGCTGATGGAGAATCACAAGCAATCAGAATCATTACATCACAGTTAAGACAGGACCCTCAATATCTTCAGTGGCAGTCAATCAATAAGTGGAATGGACAGCTGCCATATTCCTTTGGAGGACAAGGAGGAGCACTCCCATTCTTCCAATTACCACAATCAAGCGCCTCTTCATTACAACCACAACAGAATCAGTCTAAATGAATTAATAAAACTGAGGCTGCTTTTGTTATTCCTTGCTGAAATATTAAATATTGTAGAGATAGTAAAAGATATTCTGCTGACAAAGTATTGATAATGGATCTTGTTTTTTTATATGTGGATCAAATAGTATTCAAATTTCATTAACCAATTACTGGTAGGGTAAGGATTCAATCACAATGTTTCTGCTATAGAATCATCTCAGTGCATCGACAAGTTTGTCTAAGCATTGATTCCAACTTACATTAGCGCATCGCGGTCCGCACCAGCTGGGATTCCAACATGACGTAGAGTAAGTTTTGTATTTCCTTCAATTTCCTCGAAGGTTACTGTAACAAGCCTTTCCAACTGGAAATCTGTACTCATTCTATATTTGGTAGTCGGTACCACGTTACCCTCCTCACCCTCAAATGAAATGCTAAATACGATCCTCTCTTGCGGAATGATTTCACGATAAATACCAGTGCTCCAGTAATCTTTGCCTTCAGGCTATCGCATACAGTAAAGAAATATACCACCTATACGGAGATCCATTCTGGAGTGTGGCGACGTAAAGCCCTTCGGACCCCACTTTGAATAGAGATTTCTTGATGACAGCTTTATGGGTTCAATAATTAGGCTCATTTTAACCATCGACTTGTTCGAATGTTTTCGTATTTTATTTTTAGTCTTTCCTAACAAATACAAAAGTGTTAAAGTACGTTATAAAATGTTTGTATGGTATATATCTAATACCATGGATGTCTTACTGCGCCAACTATCTATAATGTAAAATAGATGCACACAATATGTCATCGTTAAAAAGTGATAACAACAAGAAAGTCGAGTTAGTCTTTCCAAGACAAGGAACAAAGTATGATACTTATCTTCCGAAAGTAAAGCCCTCAGATTTTTTTGGTCTATTTACTATTTACCACAGATGTGAGAGGGTTGGTGAATGGTTTAAGCAATACAAGGTAGATTCAATAGAAGTATGGATCGATGGTATAATCGAGACTGCGGAAACAACGAGGCTACTCGTGGGCACAAGAAGAAGACATAGGATTAAGAGTTGTTTTAATACCGATGTCTAAAATGAATGAAGGAAATAAAAATAAGGTAGATTGATTGAGAAATATGGGTTCATCGTATGACGAAGATGCAATCCGGGCACGTTATCAACAAAAGATTGATGGCTGGAAAGCAGGCAATGGATGTGAATTTGCTGCGCCTTACACTGATGATAGCGATTATATTGGATTCGATGGCACATATCTTACAGGACGTCAGGAAATAGCATCTCTTCATCAGATGCTTTTTGATAAAATTGTCAAAGGTAGCCGTCTTGTAGGTAAGATTAGAAGTATACGATTTCTGACCACTGCTATTGCTATTGTAATTGCAGTTGGTGGGACCGTGATGGCTGGTCAATCAGCTATTGATCCAGAGAGAAACTCTATTCATATGTTAGTTGCTAGGAAGCAGAATGCCATTTGGCGTTTCACAGCCTTTCAAAATTCACGAGCACAGTTTATTGGGAGACCAGAAGAAGCTCAGGCATTAACGGATGACCTCATGCAGCTGTTATAGCGATACAAAGAACAAAAGGCATCCATTATGGTATTGCAAGTATTATAGCGGATACCAAAACTTCATCATTTGGATAAAGATTCTAATTCTTAATTGGCAACCCTTGAATAATGATTTTTGACTATAAGAACGACATGGTCAAAGCAGCCTTCGTTAGCAGAAATGATTTTGCTAATCCCAATATCAGTCATACAAAAATCTCGAACTTTATATTATAAAAACGATGTAGCCTTGTTTATATCTGATGATGTTATTGAATATACAGGAAGTAAACATTCACTAGAGATAATATGTAGATATTATTATGATTTGAAGAATCGAATCTGTTGAAATTTGATAAATCTTGTAATCTATTATAGCTATGGACTAGGACCATTCAGCTAACTGTATTTAGTGCAGGTAAGCAAAGCTATATCGGTCTTCCGATTCGGTATTTTGGGGATTGGTTATCTACTTAGTCATTGGTTACTACCAGGCTTAAGTAATATTGATGTGTTAATATGTCGATGACATCTACTATCAAAAATAATGATTCTGTCATTCTGGTTACGGGTTCGACAGGCACGGTTGGAAGCGAAGTTGTAAAGCAGCTTACATCCTCCTCACAATCATCGCTTTCTTCAGGTAGACGAGTTAGAGCTGCTGTTCATTCAAAAGATAAAGCTGATAGACTTAGGGAAGAAAATAAATTAGTTGATATTGTTGACATGGATTATAATAATCCTGAAACTATTGTTAATGCACTTAACGGAATTGATAAACTCTTCTTACTAACATTACCCACGCCCAATGTGTCTCAATTTGCATCAAGTTTGATAAAAGAAGCAAAGAAAAATGATGTTAAACATGTTGTCAAGCTGTCTGTATTGGATGCTGAAGCTGAGCCTGGAATTATGATAACACGTATGCATCGACAAGAGGAAAAAATAATAGAAGAATCTGGAATACCCTACACTTTCTTGCGGGCAGGTGCATTTATGCAGAATTTCATAAATTTTTTTGGCCAGACAATTAAAACTCAAAATGCAATCTATCTTCCTGCAGGAGACGGAAAAGTTAGTTTTGTAGATGTTAGAGACATTGCAGCTGTAGCTACAAAAATACTATTGGCTAAAAATAATGGAACCAAAAACAATCACCAATATGAATACCAAAAATATGACGTTACTGGTAATGAGGCACTAACATACAGTCAAGCAGCAGAAATTCTTTCTAATGTTCTAGGTAGAAGAATATCGTATGTAAACGTAACAGAAGAGGATGCTCGCAATGCAATGAAAAAGATGGGAATGGAGGACTGGCTCATAGATGCATTAGTAGAGCTCTATAGTGTTATTAGATCTGGATACGCATCACAATCGACTACTGTAGTTGAACAGTTTATAGGTCGGAAGCCTATATCACTTGAACAATTTGCCAGAGATTACGCTAGTTTCTTTAATTGAAATGTGGATATTTTGTACTAGAATATGCTATAACCGAAACAGGATTTATCAACTACTACTGCCTCCTTAGTGATTGATCTTGATTCATGATTCCATCTTGCCCAATAACTATGGTAAAGAGACCTATTGTCGCAAATAGGGACAGGGCTGTTAAGATTGCTGTCTTGACAATTTTATTTTTCATGAAGACTATCAATGGATCTGTAGATACTTTTCTAAAACCTCTTGCAGTAATATTACGTCATTAATCATAATTTCAAATTATTGTTTATCACCCGAGTTGAGACAACATGATGGAAAATCACCTGCGGTAATTGTTTACCACATAGTTGGATATTTTAAAATCAGGAATTCCACAAAGTGTTTGAGTAGCAGGAGAACATTAGCGAAAAGGTTAAAGGCACTCCATGAAAATGGACTCTCAAAAAGGCAAGCATACAATGAAATGCCTCCCAGGGTAGAATACTGATTAACGAGTAAGGGGACAGGATCTAGATGAATCAGTCGAATCTACCTGTAAATTGGATGAAAAATGGGCAAAAGACGACGCAGAGACAAAATTGATCAGTAAAATTACCACTAATTTAATATGCGATATATAATACATTAGCCAATTGGATTTCCACATTTATAAGATTTAAATCATACAAATGAATTAGGTATTCATGACCTAATTATGAGTAACGAACAGGATAATCTCGGAGATATTTTCGACAAGCATATTGAATACGAGTTTGACAAAGTAGATGTTGATGGTACCATGACTACCATGACTGAGAATCCATATGTATATCATGTTCCTACATTGACAGGAGGCTCAGGGTATGTTGGCGTTTATAATTTCTATAAGAATCATTTTATCGGAAAAATGCCAAAGGATTTGAAGATCATTAATGTCTCACGTACAATCGGAAGAGACCAAGTAGTAGATGAACTTATAATAAGTTTTACACATGATAGAGAAATTGAATATCTCCTGCCTGGTGTGAGTCCTACTGGAAAGCATGTTGAAATACCTCATGTAGTGGTTATGAAATTTAGGAATAATAAAAT
>DATBGR010000436.1:0-25822 GCA_036557905.1 Nitrososphaeraceae archaeon
ATACTGCATTGTTCTTTCGATGATACTTTTTTCATATGAAGAACGGATATGGTGATCTAGTTTTAAGAACTGACAGGCTTATGGATACCAGGTACCGCCATCTGTAGATATTATTGAATGCTTACCACCATAACCATATCCTTTTGTCAATGAAGAAATAAAGTACTCTGCAATGAGCTTATTTCGTTCTTTTGATACACTAATTCCAAGAATTTCCTTAGATTTTGATTCTATTGCAACCCAAATTCACATGTATTTAGAACCAATCTTTATCATGGTTTCATTAATGATAAATTCCGTTATCTGTTTTCTCTTTCTCGTGATTCTTTTAGGTCTGTACTTTTGAATCCATTTCCAGATGGATACATGACTTCTTTTGACGAATCGAGATAATGTCTTCGAAGTATTCCTATATGACAAACCTAGAAAGTACAAGTACAATCCGTAGCCAACATACTTAGAAGGTGTCCTATCTCTTTTAACAACCATATTAAAGAATATTATGCCTTAAGCTATAGGATTTTCATTTAGTTAACACAGCCCTATTTTTACTCTGAATATTTAAATAACTTACCATCTATCCGAATATCAACGATGTTCAGGATAGCTATCACCATTGCGGCTGCTGCAATTGTGGCATTAATTGCTATTGGGCTGTATCATCTAATTGAAGCTGAAGGCTTGAAGATCCCCCGCGATGGGAATCCAAGATTTTGGACAGTAGATACTTTTCCTGTAAAAAATTTTATATCACCAGTCACATTTCCTCAAACGAAAGCTATTTCTGAATTCTCTAATAATGGTACTAACTTGAGTCCAATTGAAAAGAGCTTAACGGTTGCAGCTACTATGCCTATTCCTAGCTTATTGTTCCCTACAGGTAATTTAACCCCGCCTGGTGTTGCCGCAGCTACTTCAGCCATACAGGGGATACTAAACAAGTATATCAATCAGATTGTAGGGATCACATTTGAATATCCGCAAAATTTTATCATAACAAAGGAAATTGTTACTTCTGGCACTTCTACCACGAATAAGCCTGGTCAAATCCTTGATGTTGTTTTAAACGAGTGTGATAACTGCGAAAATCTTATTACAGGTTTAGGAGGTTATAATTTCACTCATCCTGCTGGGGGAATTGTCTATATGGGTGTAGAGACTCCTCTAAATGTGGGGTTTAAGGGTCAAAGTCCGGCCGGGGTCGAAGTCCCAAGAATTGAATTTAGAATTACAAATGTTTCTAACGATTCCGGTAATGCTACAATGACAAATCTAGTTAAAAGTAAAATGTATCAAATATCTCGTCAGAATAACACTCTTATTCAAATTTCTCCTAGTACTTTGGCTGGAATCGAAGGGCAAAAGATAACATATCTTGAAGCAAAAGTAAGCAATTTGACTGAGCAGGCTCCAAGACCAGCTGCACCATCTAGTACTGCATCAGCACATTTTGCTGTACCTCCAGCTAATAGTGAAGTCTTGCCTATAATTAAAGATAAATTAATTATACAACATTCTGAATTTGTTGGTGTAAGGGACCATCGCCTCTATCAATATCATACCACTGTTCCACTTGTCATTGGGGATCCTTTTGATATAAACCCATCTTATTTTCGCTTCCTGACTGAAGCTAATAACATTATTAAATCATATGATACACATGGTCGCTAGGTACAAACTAGGCAGAGGACATCAATTAACACCGGTAAAGATAGGATGAACGAAGCAATTGCCAGTCTACTATGTATTGCAATATTTTTACTATCAGTTTTATTGCCCATTTCGTCAACACATGAAATAAACTCCATTGTAAAGGAAAAGTACCCTTTCAGATCGACTCCAGGTATTGCTGAAAGAACAAATTCCACAAAACCGCAAAATAGCGTTTCTGGTTTTTATACGAATCCTACCTTCGGAATCAAACTACAATTTCCAAAATCATGGATAATAAGTACTGAGCTTGATCAACGATTATATGCTGATTTTTTTATACAAAATCAAACAAGCAATATATTTGATCTAGTACTGCAACCTTCTAGCATGAATTTGTCGAAACTTCAAAAAACTAATACTAAGTTGATTTATAACTCAAGTGGACAATATGTAGTTCCTTTCCCGAAGAATACAGACACCTGGGTCGAATTAACTATCTGGCGGTCTTACATTCCATCCATATATGAGTACTCCGATCTGAATAAGACACAGTCATTTGTGTTTGACAAGATAAGTATGCTAAGGCACGCCGTCGAGGTAAGCAATATTCAATTACAACCAATTACTCTAATGGGTTCCCTCGGTTATAAGCTCGTTTATTTGGTGACTACGTCTCCTCAATCTAAATTGCAGCCAACGAGTTCTACAAATTCTGTCTCTGGTCCGAAAAAAAGCGAATCCTCTGTCGATGTGGCTAAAGGCCCTGTCATCAATTCTACCAATTCAAGTCAAGAAGGAGCAGCTGTTCCAATTTCACAAAAGGTTGTTACTGACTTTTTTATATGTAAATCACCGTTTATCTATTCTATTTCTTTTGTCACGGATTTAGAACATTTTCAAACTTACCTCCCTATAGCAGAGAATATCGTTAAATCACTAAAGCTAGGATAGACAGAACTAAGCTGAAATTGATCTATCAGGCAAAGGCTATAATAAGTTATAGGCAACAGATTCTGAACAAACTTATGTACCGATCACGTTCAGTACCAAAGTAACGTCATGATATTCAGGCTTCAAATTATTCTGATAATGAATTTTCATGTCACGATTGTTTTTCCTGTCAAAACATGTTACATCATTCGATATTCCTTTCAATCAGAGATAAAAAATTCGGTTAATGTTGATACCGAAATGAATATTCTTATTTGTCATATTCCCTACCAAGATTATTGTCATGGATTACAACCTTCCACAAATTGCTACATTCTCAGACGGGATTGATATGTATATTCACAGGTTCTGACTAGGAATTTAGCCCGATGATTAAGAAAAAATGAACCCCATTTTTCAAATCATATATGTATCTTGACGTGTACTTGAACCGATTCTCTATGATATTATCATCTATATCGTCTTCTATCAGATTACCATGCTCTTGAACAACTGAATCTTAAATTATGAAAATCCAAGTATATCGTAAGTCAATGGTATTGAAGGATTATGGAGTTACGCCGCAACTTGGCAGTATCATTATCGAGGTGTACCGAAACCATACTTTGATCTTATCTTAGAACTACATGGAGTCTAAGATCGCTGTCAAGATGTCTTACACATGAGCTTGATATTCCAATCAGTTTCAAACATCTGCAAAGAATAACCACGGAAATGGGAATTAGGTGTAAAAGACCAAAATTGGAACTATTACATGGATCTGACTATCAAGAGGGAAGAAAGTGGGTGGAAGATTATAAACGTGTAGCTTCAGCTCGAAAAAAGAAGTGATGTTAGTATTTGAAGATGAAACTACCATAACACAGAAATCTTGTATACGAAGATTTATGAGTTTTGAATGCCAGCAACAAAGGACAGACCATACCGGAAATAGAAGCAAGTTGTCTGCATATGAGGAGAGGAACTCCATAAACACAATGAATCATCTAAAGTATTTCATGAAATATGTCATGAACAGCATATGGAAAACATTGATACTCATCTGGTATCATGCTTCATTCCATGTAAGTAAAATGATGAATGACTATATCAAAACGCAGAAGGATTGGTTGACCATAATCCATCTACCAAAGAAGGCTTCATACCTAAATTCAAATGAAAGAAAAGTAAACCAGCTGATAAAGTCATGTGTATGTGTGAGTAAATTTTATGAAAATATAGAAAATCAGAAAGCCGCAGTATCCGAATATCTAGGTAATAGATTTGGAAAATGGGTTGATGGTGGTCTGTGCTATGACACTTGAATTATTTATCAAAGTTGATAAACTAAACTTTTAGGCTATGTTTGTTCTAATAATGTTAGATAATTAATGACTAGATCATATAACTATACTTAATCTGTAGAAACATTCTAGAGAATGAATAAATATATTGGAATTCCTCTAACGAGTGTTAATGGGCCAACACGCTATTGAATTTACTAGGTTGATAATCTTGTGCGCATGTGCCTTAGGAATGGTTATGTCCAGCTCTCTTAATCCCACCTTCGTTCATGGGCAGAGATCAGGAACACTATCATTAGATAGATTGCCTATTCCCACCTTAGAATCTAGCTTGTTGCCGTCTACGATAGCTGCCCCAGTAGCTGCCCCACTATCTACAACAGGTACCTTTGCCACTAGCACAACAGCAGACGATCCTGAGACTTTTATTAATTTCGCAACTGATGGGAATGGAAATAATATACCTAATGGTGGGTCTACTACTTCTACCAAAATATCATTTAATGTTCGTGGGGTTCCAAATCCCTTGACTTTGATACCCGTGGTATCATTTCAATGCAGTTTGGATGGTGCTGCTTTCGTTAATTGTGGGTCTTCCGGCAGTTCTGCTGGAACTATAATCTATAACCAACTAGTATCTGGAAGAACACACACAGTTGAAGTAGCAGCAGTAGACCAAAACGGAAATATTGATCAGTCGCCTCCTTCATTTTCATGGACTATAACGTCTACAGGAGCAATCTTTCCTCAGATAAATAATACGTCATCTGCAGATGACGTGGCCGCAGCTCAAGCCTTTACGAATGCTGCGACGAACATTAGAAATGCAAAGGAAGCGGAACAAGCAGCTGCTACTGATGCAATTTCAGTAAACAATGCAGCTATACTCAATCCCCCATTCAAGCCATGTGTTTCCGGGGATGATTTGGCGATTTACAATATATACGGAGACGCAAATCTCAGGAACTTGATTCGTAATACAGCAACACTAGCACCTATTAGTATACTTATTTACGTAGACACGATTCCTGATGATGTTCTTAATCTCATCATCAACAACAATAGTGTATATTTGAAGGGCGTTCTCGTTGCCTATCCAGGTGATACAACCAAACAAGCATCTACGGATTTTAGAATCACAAAAATTCTTACTGAATGTAAGAAGACTAATCTTATAGACAAAGCTGAAGATCTTGGAGGACCTAGTAAAGGTACCTTTAAACCATCAGTTGTTAAACCAGGCGGGAATAACCCACCGTTTGAGAATTGTGCAACAACAGCCGGCTCTCTGAGTCCTCCGCTGCCAGCAAGTGGCACCAGAACTGTTGGAAGTACATCACCAGTCACATTTCCTCAAAGGAAAGCTATTTCTGAATTCTCTAATAATGGTACTAACTTGAGTCCAATTGAAAGGAGCTTAACGGTTGCAGCTACAGCGCCGACAGTGGGGACAGGACCAGTCGGTACTTTTCAATCTGGAACAACTTCTGGAGTAGCTGGAGCTACTACACCACCCGCCAATAGTGCTGGAGGTGTGGCCCCCGACCTTGCTCAATATATAATTAGAGGCACAATAGACAGCACAAGAATCAAGGATGTAAATGGAAAACAAAATATAGTGATTAAACTTTTCAATGACCCATTTGCAGGAAAGCTGGGGTCACAGCAAACAGTTAGGATATTTGATTCAAACAACCAATTTGCAGCTACTTTTCAGGTGAATCCGAGTGAAGATGCCCATTGGATTCCATTAAACTTTGTATTACATGAATTGTCCACCGTATGCGGGCAGGCAGCTTTCGTCGACAGGCCAATGGAGATCGGAACCGATCCTGCTGACTATAGCACACAGCCAAGAATGGCGGGTAAAAATTCATAATAAAAACTGATGTCATTACTGAGATTTTACAGAAATCTCATAGACCTCATTTTTCCATAATTTGGTTGACACCATAGCTATAGCCTTTAAGGGATTGGAACGTACAACATTGTGTTTCTCAATTTGAGATAAGTGATCGTATCGTACATGTTGTATCATCTGCATGATGATTTTTTACTATTTGTGCTCTGTGGTTTATGTTTTCGAAAAATCACTTCTATTTATTATGAATATCCATATAAACTAAGATAGAATCTTAATGTCTGAGTTAGATTTAGCAGGATTGTTTCACATGAAGTTATGCAGCTTGAGCTAAATCTCTGAATGCCTTGTTCTGATGCATAAGGTTAAGTTAAAGAGAGAGAACCTGCACTCTGGATCTATTATTCATACATCCTACCTGGTGTTTCTAGGACTAAGTCTTAGGTGTAGCAAAAGAAGTAGATCCGTTTATCCAAGAATAGATCATATATTGATATATGGGGTTAAATTGGGTACAACAATAAAGACCAAACGATCTATCTGTAGTTCAAGCAAAATCGATTTATTGTTTTTATCCTAGATGAAACAATACCACAGATTTGTTCTTGTGAGACATGGTTATGTGGCGCAATAGAAAGAAAGAGTACGCGAGCAAATTCTTGCAGTCTACACCCCAATACTTAGAAATGTATTAATTGCTGAATCGTCTCCAAGAATATTGATAACAAATTATGACAAATCTATTTTACATTCATATATGGTGGTAGTATCCTAAAGCGGGACTGTCAATAGGATCAAACCATAGGTTGCATGCATCGCATGAAAATAGTATAGTTGATAAGAGTTCTGTATACAAAGCAAGGAAAGGTTTTATCATTAATATTCTTGTAGGCCCAAGAAATCTGATCTTATTCACATTAATGATTGGGCGGGTTTTTTGTGTTTATAAATGACAAAAACATCTTAACAATTATTACCGCCAGGTCCCCCAAACCAAACGGTATCGAGCCAGTTTGGATCAGCGGCTCTACCCACTAGTGATGTATAGCATTGGGAGTCAGCATAGGATGTCAAGCTTGGATCCATTGGGTCCCCTGATAGGGATACATAACTAATATCTTTGTGATACGCCGCCTTCTGCCAGCCAGCATTCGCAAACGCACCTCCTCCCATAGAGGGCCAGTTTGTTGATCCCCGTGAGATACATGTTTCTCCTCCATATTCAATACGGCTTGCGTGCGTTGCCATAGGCCCGTTACCATAAACAGAAGCTGGAACATAACCGACAATATCACTGGGATTAATACCTCCTATATAAATCCACCAACTGCCCTGATGCAATAATACAGACACTTTAATTTCAAATTGTTCTCCATTCATAGTACTGGTCGAACCAACAGGCGATCCGATTAGTGTTGAGTTATTGAATGAGACAAATCTGTCACATTTAGAATTATAACAAAAAGTTGTGTAGTTGTTTGTAGTATAAAGTACAAAATACCTCACTACTAGACTATGATCATATATACGCGGATACACATGCCATCCGACTTCCAGGGTTTGTTCCATATTGCTGTCAACACCAACATACCATTGTTGCGAAAGGGAGAATACCTGTCCGTTTTGTTCGTTAATTGGCGGAGTCCAAATATTCATAACGCTCTGTCCGCCAATATTCTCAACATCCTGATATCCAATTCCCCAGTGGTGCGAGAAGTTGTCGGCGCCCCCAAATGCCCCTTGAGGACGCTTACCATCTGGTCGTCTGCCATATCGCCCATGGACCTTTAGTAAGAAATCTTGCAAAGAGTTATCCCGTGCAAGCTCGTCTAGGCCGATTCTCCGAATTGGAACTGAACCGGATGGACATGACATGGCATTTCCAAACTTATCCTTGAGGTTAGGCTTCAAAGGCGATGAAACCATGGTGGCTTTTCCATACTCACTTGGACCAGCCTTACGTTCCTTCTGTGGAAATTCAGGCGGTTTAGCTACTGATTGACCCAAATGTAGTACAGATGGCTGTTTTTCAATCGGCATACAATCAAAGATCGAGCCATCATCATCGACAAAACTGTGCAGAACTTCAACCCCTTTGTAGTGATCAAACAGATGTTCTTTCATCTTTGAGAACTCCGTTTCATCGGAGACTTTTCCTCCTAGTTTCGCGGAAAAATCTAAATGCTTTGCAGATTGGAGGGAGTTTAAGAATTCAGGAAACGATAAAGATTTATTATTGGTTTCCATAAAGCGACTGTGGTGCTGATACTTATAAGCATGTCGAATTCTTATGCAAGCAAACTGCAACCCAATTCAAATTTCGATAATGGATTACTTCTTTGGAGTTGATTGGGGACCGGCAGCTAGTTATTAACTAGATACACTCAAGAGTTCCTGCTAAAACGAAAGAATGAATGCTACAATGGAAATTAAGTAAACTTTCAAATCACTTGACTACAAATGTTCCACTTGTCATGAGGTAATCGAGTTTACATGTATCCAATTTAGGATAGTTAAATCTTGTCTTCATACCTTACATTTTGCCTGAATCTCTGCTCTTTTTGAGTAGTATATCACATACATATGGCGTCCTACTTAGAACCCATCCCAAAAATGGATAGACATATAGCTTGAGAGCGTTTTATTCATAGATGTGGCTTACAATAAAGTCAAATATCTTCCAACTATCAAAAGAATTCCGGATCCGTTATGGAATGAAATCAGCTTAATACTTCCGTCAGAAAAGCCAAATAATACAATTGGACGACCAGCAATATCATTTAGGAAGGTATTGGATGGTATTCTACACGTATTGAGAACTGGATGTCAATTGAAGATGTTGCCAAAAGAATATGGATCTAGTTCTACATGTCATAGACGATTCAACAATGGTCATCATCTAAGGTATTTCAAAAATTATGGACTAGATTATTAAGGCTATATGATGATGTAGTAGGAATTCAATGTAACTGGCAGTCACTTGATAGTGTATTGATAAAGGCACCTTTAGGGGGAAAAGACTGGACTCAATCCTACAGACAGAGGCAAATTAGGAACAAAATGTTCTAAGAACCTATCCCAAAATTATCCTCCTGTATATAACAATACAACAACCCAAACATACCAAAGCAAAATAGTTTTCTAACTTCTTTTCATATCTTACTAAAAGTTTTCTGAACCTGTTATGCCAGGAGTTGGTTCTTTCAACAAATCATCTTCTAGAATGATGATGAAAATGATTTGTTAGTACTCGTTCTCCTCTATGCCTAATATGTGGCAAGTATCCCTTATTGATAACTTCCGTCTCAATCTCTTGAAAGTCATATCATTTATCAAGACAGAACCTCTGTCTCTTTTTATTAATCTTGGAGGATGGTCTTTTAACTACAATATTATCCAGGTGATTATAGCAGCCTTCATATCGTGGGTGTTAGCCGCCGTTACAACGAAAGATAGCGGAATACCTTGTCCATCAGTTAGTACATACATGACGTTTTGTTCAATACTCGAATCTCGTCTTTGAGGAAACGTCCTCAAGCTATATGTCTATCCATTTTTGGAATGGGTTAAGTTACAGTTATTGAATTGCGAATAACTACAATGAAAGATTTGTAAATACCAAAGGATTACAGATCCAACTACGATATAGTATGAACAAGTTTGACTTTAATGTGGAGGAGAAAACTCGTCCGTATCAACCCATTCCTGATTAGTTATCGTCCACGCATCATCTGCCAGCACGTCGCCATTGAACTTTGGTTGAAAAAATTGATAAGGAAACCATCCGTAACCATGTTCGCCCCATGATTCGCCCCATGAATTTCTAATTAGAAAACATCCAGTTGTTGTATTTTTGTCCCTTTTGTTAGTTGACGCCTTATTGTCATCGTAACCAACTATCAGTACAGCATGTCCGCCATTATATGCTTCAGTTGTTGCTGGAAAAGGAATAACCCCACCGTTGCTCCACGAGTCATCAGCAGAGCTATAAACATAAAATCCAAATTCTACTGGATATCCATTTGTAACGTACTCCTTAATTCTATGCACATTTTCATTTGCATCCGTGGAATAATCTAACCTAAAGTGTGTAATCGACTGGAAGCTTTGTCCTAGTGCCCAGAGCCATGGGTCAGGCATCATATCAAATTGTACCGGGTCGTCAGTATACGGCCAAAATTCTTCCTGAGGTATCCCGAACAGTCGAATAGCTCCTAGAGTGGTACGAATAAAAGCGCCAGAATCACCAATTCCTCCCTTTCCCATCAGCAATCTTGTTGCTTTATATAAAAATAATCTTGAACCGTTTATGTACCTTCCATTTGCCTTATTCTCCATATATTCATACATACCAACACCAGCATTTGCTGTGCAACTCTCTAATCCGCCCTGATCCTCAATAGGCGAGCACCACTCGCGATTGTCCACTTTTTTCGGTAGATCCTCCGGAGACAAGGCTTTGAGTTTAATAGTGTTATTTTTCGTTAAGATTTTCTTGACTTCAGAGTGATCTAGACAAAAATCTCTTGGATCAATAGGATCCCGTATCCAGCCTAATCCTTTATTTCTAATGACCATGAAGGCCTTCATTGCATGTTGGTTCTTATGTGTTTTGGAAAATAGTTTCGGTCCAGATCACTTAGAGCCCATTTGAAAAATAGTTGAGTTTTGTTGAGTTACAAGCAAACTGCATTTAATCGATAAAGCTAAGCTGTACTATGTATTCTTACGACCACATAGTGATATCATAGGTTACGGGGGTTGACTTCTCGTACTGCATACCTGACGTTATATGGGACAAAATTGTTGTATTGATACCATCACCATCATCATTGCATAGAGGTAAGAAGAATAAGAGGACTGGTCGTCCAAGAATGAATGACAGGAATGCTATGAGTGCCATTTTCTACGTCCTACCTACAGGCTGTCAGCGGAATACTATACCTAGAAGTCTTGGTACATCAAGTACTGTACATGATAGATTCCAGGAGTGGAGGAAAGAAGGTGTATTTAGGCATATATGGATGGATGGATTGTCGGTATATGATGAAAATAGTATGATAAATTGGAAATGGCAGATTATGGATGGTACAATTACAAAAGCACTTCTTGGGGGGAAAAAAGCACAGGACCAAATCCCACAGACAGAAGTAAATCAGGTACTAAACGTAGTGTATTGATAGATGGTAAAGGAGTTCCTATTGGTGTATCTGTAGATGGTGCTAACAGACATGACATGATAATGATTAAAATAACACTTCAGAACATAGAGTAATCTATAGACCTGAACCAACAATCAGATCAAAGCAGCACATATGTCTTGAGAAGGGTTACGACTTTCTTGAAGTATACGAACTACTGGAAGAGTATGGATATACAATTAATATTCCATTGAGAGGAGAGAAAGAAGACGCAGCAAAGTGATACCTAGATACAGAGCTAGACACTGGGTTGTTGAAAGAACTCATTCGTGGATGAACAGATGTAGACGATTGTTAATTAGATGGGAGAAAAAGGTAGAGAACCATATTGCAATGTTACATTATGCTTGTGCCTGGATCACGTACAAAAGAGCAGAAGCAACTTAACTTGCTATCAATGCGATAAGAGATTTATTGCGAGTACACAAAACGAACAAAACTCCGCCTCTCTGCAAAAATGATAACACTGATTAGAATGCAATTTCGATAAAGAGATCTACTTTTATTGTCCTTATAAATGGTATAATGTAATCCAATCACTTCAAGCATTATCTAAATGGCGTAGCATAGGAAACAAAATAGACTTCCCTAAATCATCTGCTATTTGTACCTTTTGTTGAGGATATCATCGGTTATGCTGGTCATATTTCTTTCATTCAGAGTCTAGGTCTAGTCACACCCTAACTGTCTGTAATATTATAACATAAATTTTGCAAATGTCAAATTCCAACATCGTCTTGACTTGATTTTGCTAGCTCTCATTGATAAGTTAATCAATACGTTTGATGAGGTAGCTATTATTCGCAGCAAATGATACCATTACTGTGGACTTTCGAGTAGTCTGATAATACCTAAATTTATATTATTAATAAAATAGTTACCAAATTCGCATATATTCCATTCCTCCGTTACGTACTGATAAATGCAGTTCCACCAAAGCTAACCTTCAGAAATGGTCCATTACTTGAGGAAGTAGAAGTATTTACCTTTTTCTGGGGGGCTGGAATACTGATCCATTAAAATCAATGGCTACAGATCTTAATGATTTCTTTAAAGATATCTTAAATAGTAGCCTAATGGATCAAATTACAGAATACAATGTTCCATCAATGGGATATGAAATTAAGCATGGAAAATTTGTAGGGACCACTACAATTACTAAACCAGCACCAGGGCAGAGTACTACTGACGGTACGGTTAGACATGTTCTAAGACACGAGATTGCTACGAATACCGATGTTCCAAAGCCAACAATAAATAGTCTCTATTTCATATATCTTCCACCAGGAGTAAAGGTTTCTGCATTCGGAGACAGATCATGCCAAGGTTTCTGTGGTTATCACGATCATATTGCTGGGACTCAAATCTATTACGCTTGTATGTCCTATCCTAGCTGCAATGGATGCCTAGGCTCACTTGACGCCCTTAAAGCACTTACATCAACTAGCTCTCATGAACTTATCGAGGCTGTAACAGATCCGGTGCCAGGGCAGGGCTGGTATGATGATAACAATGGAGAAATTGGCGATATATGCGCTTGGCAGACCAAAGAAGTTGATGGACACACAATACAATTAGAGTGGTCTAATAAAAATAATGCATGCGTTTAATATAACGCATGCTGTATTTCTTAATTAGTCAGAAGTGTTAAAGTGCTCTTCCACAGTAAAGGTAGTGCGCATCAGGATTTACCTATTTCGAACATTATTCCTGATGATAGCAAGTGTGTTAATTTCTTGTGTAGTTCTTTTGAGCACTATTGGATTAGACTATTATACGATTGGAGCAAGTATTAGCAAAGATAGTAATAGGAATATGCTATCTATCGAGAACATATTTACTCAGCAAAAGGAGATACACGTAGGGGATAGTTTTACTTTGCAAATCACAGTAAAAAACTCTTCACCAAATTTTGTATTTATCCAGTTGTCAAAGTGTCTCGGAAAACCAGTATCTATAAATTTTATGACGAATAATGTAAGAAAAGTGGTAAAGATCTGTAATATAAGTCCACTATTAGATGTTATAAAACCTGGAGGGTCATCGGTTGTAAATAGCACCATGTTTAAAGCTATTGACCCCGGCTCAGCTGAGGGTATTGCCACTATATCATATGCAACAAGTAGTAATAGCCATTTTAACAAATCGGTATCTAAAGGTTTTTCAATTTCTATCCTCACCATGGCAAGTTCCTAGACGAAGAATTCAAGAGCAGTGAGGAATCGACATAGGCACGTTTTAATATACATATTAGTTTTATTCACAGGATCTGAAGAAATAAACGAAATGGCTGGCGAAAAAATTTGCCTAGAACAGCAAGATCGACATCTGTACATTGACGGCACAAAATGATTTTCAACTTACATGACTCTATTTAGATGCAGCCTGCATCTTGCTCTTGAAGGCGCATATTGACATCAAATCGAGTGCTTTCAGGGTTAATTGTGTCTTATCAATTATAAGCTATAATATCCATCTTAAAACCTTAAATTGTTCCAGCGATAAAATACATATTGATTCTATCAGATTTCTACCCTCTATTCTTATAATTCCTGTCTCTTGTCCTGTGCTGGGACAAAGTAGGATTTAGGATAGGGGTAAGAGGTGGGATAGCAGCAGGAGGGATAGTAGGAACAAGAGTGAGTGAGTATGTGAGGAGATGTATCAGTTTTGGTTTCCTTAATTTGCTCTGTTAGAGTCTTAAGTGCGGTAACAGTTTGTCTTATCTAGTGCATCTTGGATAAAGATAATATACCAATTCCTGCAACTAAAGCTGCAACTAGGATAGGAATAACAAAAACCTTTGCTTCTTCTTCTGGCAAGAGTTCCATACAAATTGCAGCTGCAATAAGCGCAATATTAACTAGACTTAGTATTATTCGAATCAACGGATATCTTGATATAGTTTGCAATGTGCAAGATTTCTTACTGTCATTAATAAAGGTGTCGAAGACTTATGATGTGGTTAGAATAGTCAATAAACCTATAGCAAGTAAGACTTCCTAGTACCGCATTCCTAATACAAAAATTCAAATCCTTACTAAATCGCCTGTTGTAGCTATAGTTATATAACCTCTTTAAAATTCATCTCCCAACCTCTTCCCAAATTAATATAGAATAAAGTATAGTATCACACAGTTATCCGACACATATAGTTTAATGACCTAGGGATCTTAAATCCAGATCTAAAGTAATTTTATATTAAAATCTTTGATTGGTGTTCTTCGATCAGCATCAAATATACTGAGACAAGGTACCGATAACAAAGGTATACTAATAGATATTCTATTCAGGTACAATGAATTCTCTACAAGATAAAGTTGCTAATATGTTAACTTAAAATGCCAGACGAAGTCGCACACAAGCTATTCCAGGTATGCTAGTATTAACTGTATATAATATAACGATAGATAAAAGAAATTTTGATATGATAAGATACTGCATCAATTAATACAGCACTATTTAATACAGAGTTAGTTCTAAGAGGAGCACCGAAATATGAAAGGGGCAAAAAAAGCTACCCGACTGAGGAAAAGCACTAACAAAAGAACAAGAGGCGCCAGATTCAAACAAGGTTTGACTACGACAACGGCTGCAGCTCACACTCCGATTTCACATCAGGATGATCCTCGTCGGCGAATGATAGAAACGGAACGAGATTTACGTGGGAAAGACCTACCTATAGGAAAACTTCGACTAGATGCTTTAGCGCATGCAAGAGAGATGCCAATATCTGATGATGGTTTGCTTCCTTCTCCTACCCAGGATTATATATACTCTCAAGCAAGTATCTCAGGAAAGAGCAATTGGTTGCAGCTAGGTCCAACTGCAATACCCAATGGCCAAACTATTTCGACTTACTACTGGCCTCAGAACATACCTGCACTAATTTCAGGGAGAATAACATCAATCGTAATCGATTATGAAGATACAAATGTGATGTATGTTGGCGCAGCATTGGGAGGGGTATGGAAGACTAAAGATGGCGGAAGAAATTGGATAGCCATCTCTGATTATGCACCTTCGCTTGCCATCGGAGCATTAGCTATGGATCCCAAACATACGGCTACATTATACGCTGGAACTGGTGAGGGAAATCAATGGTTCGAAAAAGAAGCCATAGGTATAATTCATCCTGAAAGCTATTATGGCTGCGGTATACTCAAAACGACTGATGGAGGCAATAAATGGATACTTCTTGGAGGACATAATAATCCGTTTATTGGTGCTAGCTTTTTCCGCATAGTCATCAACCCATCAGATTCATCGATTGTTTTCGCAGCTACCAATAATGGACTTTTCAGAAGCATAGATGCTGGTAATGAGTGGATACGGTTAGATAACGGTCTTCCATCAAGCTCAGTTGAAAATATAGCATGTACCGATATCGTAGTTAACCCTGCAGATCCTAATATTTTATATGCAGCATTTCGAAGAAAGGATCGAAATGACAAAGTGCATGCAGGAATATATAAGACAACTGATGGCACCCATCCTGACCCCTCTTGGAAACCTCTTCCTATAACCGATGACATTGATCTCTCTAAGATTACGCGAATAAGTCTAACCATTTCTCGAACGGCTGCAAGTATATTATATGCACTTATGACGACAGGAAGTGATGTCGATCGTTTTTATAGATTAGTAGATGACGGAACAGAACCCCCTAACTGGAAGCGTATTCCGTTGCCTTCAGAAGAAGTGTACTGGAATGATATACACGACCCTGAAAATGTAGTTTGGAAGAAAGGTACAATAGGCGATCAAGGTGAATATAACTTGAATGTAGCTGTTGATCCTGAAAATTCTGATATCGTATACTTAAGTGGGATTTCTTTATGGAAAGCTACAAGAGAACGAGATAGAGACACATGGGAGTTCAGAGATATTGGCTTATCTATCCATGGCGATCATCATGCTTTTGCATTTAATCCTAAAGATCATCATATCATATACGCAGGAAGTGATGGAGGGTTGTATAAATCAGACAATGGTGGCGAAACCTGGTTAGATACTATTAACGAGGGTTTTTGTATAACTCAGTTTGAATTTATGGATGATCATCCTACTAGTGATGCCGTGTTATTTGGTGGAACCCAGGATAATGGTACACTGCAATATCGGGCTAGTCCAGCCTTTTATTTTTCGGAGTATGGCGATGGGGGGTTTGTATCGATAGATAAAGAAAATCCGAATATCGTTATTCATCAATACGTAGAGAATATGCTTAGAATCTCGAGACAAGGAGGAGAAATACGGCCTTACAGCTGGAAAAATGTATATGTTATAGAAGAGTTATCCAATGAAGCGCCACCTTGCCTCTTCTACGCACCTTTTACTTTGGATCAGAGCCAGCACAAGAATATAGCTTTTGGCGCGAATAAGATCTATCTTGATGACAATCAGGGGCTTAACGGATGGAGAACCCTTGGTGGACCAATAGATTTGCAATTGGATTTAGCAGAGGATCAAATACCAGCTGAGCTGATATCCGCGCTCAATTTTGTAAATTCGAACATGATTTATGCCGCTACCATTTATGGGAAAGTATTTAAAGTTACTAAGACTAAAAATAAATGGCAATATATAAGAATTGATAATGGTTCATTACCGTCATTATATATTTGGGATGTCGCAACTATGCCAGATGATCCAAATATCATCATTATAGTTATGGCAGGATATGCAACTGAAAAAGAACCCTCTTCTCTAATATGGCGAGGGACGTTGTCAAAGGTTCAAGAAAACTCATTCGAGTGGGAACCAATTGATGGAACCGGAATAGGAAAGCTACCGCCGGTCCCAATTAATGCAATAGTTATCGATGAAAAACCACCCAACAATATTTATATAGGAACAGACATAGGTGTGTTCCAAAGCTCTAGTAAAGGGAGTTCATGGTTTCGATTTAGCGAAAATCTGCCAGTTTGTGCTGTTTACGATATGCGTCTCTCAACGTCCTCTCAATCGAATCATCCTTCATCGAAAAAATCTGATGGCCAAGAAAGATTCTTACGCATCGCGACACATGGACGTGGAATGTGGGAAAGGCAGTTAAATATTGATTCCTATAATGATAGTAATCTGTTTGTCAGAAATAATCTGATGGATAGAGGTTATCTGTATTCACCTACCAATGTCCGTGCTGCATTTTCCGATCCTCTTCAAAATGAAGATGGTGGTATAAGAATAAATGATGTACTGACATGGGACATGTGTCCTGATATAAAAATTGATTCTCCTAGCCAAGATTTAGGATTTTATCAATTTGATGCGATTGACGCTGTGGATTATGTAAAATTTGAGAGCAGACTGCAGCACAGGAATCCAAAAAGAGGAGATATTTGTAATGTATATGTTCAGATACACAACCGAGGCATTGGATCAATAGTGAACAATGCCAGTATTAAGCTGTTCTATGCTAGCATGTCCAAGCAAGGTAAGTATCCTCAATTACCAGCAGATTTCTGGACCTCCTACTCAATTACGCCTGAATCAGAATGGAAAGCTATCCTTCCAAATAGAAACCTACCAGTAGGTCAGAAGACATTAACAAATATAGAGCCGACTGTTTTAGTATGGCAATGGCATATTCAAGATGATATAATAAGTAAGCAGTTAGGTATTTTAGTAATTGTTGAATCGCCAGAAGATCCTGTATTACTGAATAGTAAAAAAGTATTTGATGTTCAAGAATTGGTAATAAATGATAGACACGTAGGACTAAGGACAATTAATATAGTTTAAACAACTATAGCACAATTCCTCATTTATTTATCATCAAGAAATTAAGATCCGTTGTTCGAAAAAACTGCTAACAAACTTAGTAGATCTACTCTACCATCCAAAGGTAACTGCTAGCCTTCACGCTATTGAAATTGTTATAATGTTGGGAGAATTGATATTTGTCTTAGAATTGGTATGCATAAATGTCAAGCAGGAAGTAGTTAATTCCTTAAAATCTCTATCCCAATCAGGATAGTTTGAGTTTCTGTTCATGTTAGAGGAATGCGGTCTTTATTAAATAGCGTACTGCAATTGATTTGGAACTCTGCATGAAGAAGAGGCAAGCGATAGGAACCTGGATAGTTTCAATTAGTTCCAGTTTAGGAAGATTACTGGTATTATTCTAAAAATTTCGGTGATTACCAGATATCAGAAAATATCAAGTTATATACTATACAATTTATGAACCACTCATTGATGAGTTATCAGAAATTGCAAAACAAAATTAGGCACCGAAAAACTTATTCACAACCAACAAAGATGATTTTCATCATCCTAACTGATGATTAAAGGTTAATCAAAAAAGAAAAAATAAAACTCCCGCCATTGTATCTAAAAAGGGGTGTATTTACTTTAAGGTGGTGTTGAGTCGATCTTGTTTTTATCTTCCGAACGCAAAGCCAAGGTTGGTTGGTTCTGAGTTAATTTGGCTCTGGGTTGGTTGCAATAGACCTTGAAAGTAAAGATATTCTAAGATTGAATATATCAAAAGTCTTCATATGAGAAAAACATCATAGATAGACAGGACTATTAGTGAAAACAAGACCTTTTTACAATTAGACCTGAATAAAAAGGTCGGTCCACGCAATGAACCGCTCCATATAGATTGAAATAATCTTAAGCAGTATTCAGTGTGCCCCTTTATTGTCCTTCACATAAGTTTTATCATCATACATAGACGTGATCCTATACATCAAATCTGCTATATCACATAATATTTTTAATCTGGTGCGCTGCACACCTGTAATAGAAGACACATTTTCTGATATAATTTTTCTGAGTCCGATGAATTATGCGATATAATCCGATGAATTATGCGATATAATCCGATTTGGATCACGAATCCTATGTTTAGCCAACACATTATATAAGTATCTATTTTCTATCTTTATTTTTCGAGACTTATCGGTAGATAGCTGGTCTTATAAGCAGCATTAATGTTCATAGTTAGTATTGAAGGCTAATCGTCTTTAACTACGACATCCACAAGCCATTTTCTGATTATATCCGAAGCCTCTTCAGCGGAGTATATTCTAACATTAACAAGGCAAGGAATTATTGTTCAGACTTAAAGCATCAATAGATAAACCGTAAATAGAATCTTTGATATGTGGCATATTGAAGCTTAAGGTGATGCTCTGTCTAAATACACTGTATATAATTCATATTCTAACTTTTATAGCTGATGTAATCATACATTGGTAAAGGTTACTTATGATGAAACGCTATATCGTTTCATTCGATTTGAATTACCAAAAGATGAACAGCCTCCTGGGAGAGATCCACCGCTTAAGAAAATTGATAGCAAGATGTTAGCGGCACTGTTTAATGTGTCTCCAGACCCGCTAGAATATACATATGTAGATGAGCTTTATCGTAAAGTCCAGAGAGGGGGTTTGATACTATTCCAGAAGATACCATATTTATAGGACCAAGACCTATTCAGGAAGATGACAGCGACGAATGGTCTGAGAGAATTAGCGTATTGCGAGTAGTAGATAGACAGACTGCTAATCCAGCCATTGATTCAATCATATGTTCTGGAGAAGGCTCGCCTGGGCACCGAGAGGGATCCCACTACGATACTTTTCTGAAAATGCATATTCAATTAGATGAGCAAATTCAGCACCAACCAGACTTTGACCCTTCACGTCCAGTCGTTCCTAATTCCATGTACTCGTAAATTTCATAGAGACGCGCCAACTACACAAGGAACTACTATTATCGACAACGATTCTACTAAAAAGGGTCTCTGAGTTGTTTAATGAAGGTTATGAGATAGTTCTGCTGATGCTATCACAATTATATTCTTTTGGAGGAGAGACAGCACAACAACGTGATACATTAAGGCATTCATCACGACAGTTTATGATTTCGGTATTGCGACCAATGGCTGAAATCTTAACAGAAATGCCTGCAACAACTTCTAATAACAGTAACGACGGAAATGCTGGACCAATATTTGAACTTTATGGAAGTCTTCAGATATAGACTCAACAATCAAGCAGATGGATTATTGTTAAGGAAGGGCTTGATGCAATTGCAAATGAAGCTAAGGCACTATCATCGATTAATCAGAGACTAAACTTTGTTTCTGAAAATCTATTACTAATAAAACAAAACATAGAAAAAACTTTGGCCCTGGAGGAGAAGTTATAAGAACAATGACATCAGTAAACGCAACAACTCCTTTAGTAATAAAGTTTGCAGGATGGTTTCAATGTCGACTTGCAACAGATCCAGACCCCACAGACGAACCTAGAGGCGTAGATGGATATACACATGCTGTGGCAGGAGAGCCAGATTTGGATAGAATTATTAGACTCCAACCATCTTCTGGCGTTGTTCAACGTTCATATTGTCCCAGGATTGGCGTAAAGGTGATTTCAGTTTACGTTGATCAACACAGGATAGATGATCATCCTCTTATTGGAGCTTTTGTAGACTTTTTAGATGAGCCAAAATTCGAGGGTAGAAATACTATATTGACAGAACCCGACACAGAAGCAATATTTCCAGTACATATACAACTAAAGGAGGACGCCGATAATAGCATTAACAGTAGAAGTTTCAATATCCAGCGTAAATTTGATGATGATATGTATACATGCAGTATTCAAAGATGGCTATTCTCTCAGAAGCTTAATCTTCAGAAAATGAGGATTCTCAATAGCTTAATATTTAAAACAGGTGGATTTTAGTAACTCAATTTTCACAGGATGCAAATTTCAGCTGGGGACAGTAATACATTAATAAATATACAGATAGGAAATTCGTTTTAGATTCTATTCTTAGTACTAAAGAAACTTATTTTCACGTATTTCAGTAATGAAATCGATCTAATCAGTATCGTAATTTTTCGGCACCGAAAAATTCGGTTCTCTGTAGTAAATGATGTCGTCTGTCTTATTTTAGCATATCAAATTCATAGTACGCGATCTACACTACTTCTGTCTACATAAAGGCTGTAGAGACGCGTAACTCAAGTTTTATATGACTTGAGAAAAACCACTACTTGAAGCCCGATGAAGTGAAGCGAATCTTGCAGGGAACGGCTAGAGACATTCTAACCGGAACTAGTGGTTTGGGTGATCCTGCAGGTACAGGTTGGGACAAAGCAACAGCATTTGGGCTAGTAGATGCTTACGCGGCATGGTCTAGTATACCATGAATGTGCACGATCTTGAAATTGTTGCCACACAAATACAGCCAGATCACGAAAACTAAGATAACGAACCGATATACAGCAAGATTTACAAAGTGATTGTTCGATGACTAGGAGATTTTTCCTATCCACCAATTAAGATTTTTTCATACAATGAACATATCCTCTCCTGGTTGCTGCGTCTACTCACAAATGAATCTATTAACTCAATAGAGATAGGTATATCTCTAGCCTATTCAGATTCCGTTATGTCTAAAGCATTTAAATCAGATAAGATACGTAATATATCTATGGCTGCAAAAATTGGAGACGACCTTTTAGCTATTATAGAAAAAACTAGTAACAAAGATCCAGAAGAAAAGATACCAGTTATAATCACCTATGAAACGAAGAATAACCAATCACTTGATCATTCTGCCCTATCTAATTACGGCTTCATCATGGTTAATGAGTTTCCACAAATTAGTGCCATGTCCGGAATAATACCCGCTAATCGCGTGAAAAAGCTTGCTGAACAAGCCGAAATAAAGATTGTAGAGTACGATTCTAAAGTTTATGCTCTATCTAATTAATAGAAAGGTCAACTTCTATTTTTGGAATATTTTTGTAAATATGCTGTATTATTATCGGTTATCATGAGTTTCTATCAGATCTGACTTACATTGCAGCAGGAATCTTTATGCGTTTCGCAAAATACTTTATATCATCCCAGTTACTGCGTTATTGTATACATTCCAATACTGCTTAACAATGGGTTCTACAATTACGAAAAAAAATACGTTTGGATTGACTTCAAGCTACCATGAATATGCTCTATGTGGCGGCCCATCCTATGGAATCATGATAGCTGTTACTCAAGCAATCCTAAATCATATTATTGATTAATATCCTAGTTCATTTTCTCTACAATGACTATGCTGGCCAGACAGAATTCAATTAAACCTGCAGAGACTTCCTTTATAATCCTTACAGCCTCGCTGTATGGTGGCTGAAATGTTTTTCCAGTTTCTAATGTATAACCTAGGATGCTTCGCTCGTTAGTATTTACAAAATGACGACTGTAAGCATAGTCATGAGATGTTCCAGTTGTCGGATATAGATCATTTGCCTCCATTACTGTATATCTTGTACCCCGTACAGAAGCAATGGAGTCACTCATTTTAGCCCCAGTCTCCTTATACCAGTCTGAGTCAGATTTTGGAATATACTCCCCATATAAGGTATCGCCTAATGTACCGCGCTGACCATCGTAAGAGTGGTTAGTGAAATTCATAAATGTATTTGTAGTTTGATCATCGTCATCCCCCCAAGGATAAAGTATATCTTCGCTGTAGGAATGAACATCAATCATGCAACTGACGTTGGAATAGGTATCAATCAGATAACGCACGTTACGTGTTTCAGGTTCAGAAAATGCGCCCACCCCTTTGAACACCTCGCTACACGAATTTGCACTAGTACCTATACCACTGCTCCAAAGGAAATCATAATTCCGGTTTATGTCTACCCCTTTGCACTGAAGACTTGGATTTAGGTTTCTATTCTTTCTCCACATCGGATCGCCAGTAGGTGACTGGACGAATGCTCTGCCATCTGGATTTACGAGTGGAAAGATGATAATGTCTAAATGTTCAACAATACTTTTGATTATGTCGGCAGAATATGTTTTGCCTCCAAAAATAAGACTCGTTCCAGATGAGTAGGCTTGACATAGCCGTAATGCAAAAGTCAATAAAAGATCTGGGTTTACGATCTCTCGAGCATGTACTCCACCTATTAATAGAATGCCATTTTTATCTCCTTGACTCCCTTTCAAAATCCTTACTGCCCTCGATGATCTCCCTTCATGAGTACGTTCGGGTAAAGATATTATTTCAGTAATCAATGGAAATTTATTGTTCATATAAAGGAGAGCTGACTCGATGCCTTGTGAAGTAAGATATCCCCCACCAGACATTGATTCTTCACTTACTTCAGCCATCTCTCTTTCCGTCCCTGTCATCCACTGCTTGAACCCAACTGCTTCCGATCGTGCTCTTGCATGTTTTGAGGATTCATCCTTGACGGTCACTTTATAGCCGTCCTTGACTAGTCTGCCAACTTCCTCTAATGTTAGGAGGCCATCAATAGAGAATTTTTTCTGTTCGTTAATTTGTGCAGTTGATTGAAATACATCAATTTCATATTTATTCAAGTTTATAAGGTCTAATTTAGTCGGTGCGATTATGCTAACAAAGAATTTTGTATCCATTATTCCATCACCTTTCGATCGTAACCAGTCTTTGTCCAAGAAATACTAACTAATCTATTTAGTGCTTCGTTGTATGCATTCTCTGCTAGAAACCTAAACATATGCTAAATATTCTTGGTTGGGTATAAAAAGCTGCTCATGATCTTAAAAAAGACAATGGGTGGCAATCATGTTATAGCTATCAAATAAAGCTATTTTTGAGATTATCTAATGTTATGAAATAAATGAAACAAAACCTTTAACTTTAACCAATACTGGTCTTACTGCATGAGTGAACAAACACAAACTTATATAGTTACTTACAAATCCAAGGATAAGAGGTCTGATAAGAAGACCGACAAGGCTGAATTGTTCCAAAATACTACCAAATCAAAAGCAAGCATAGTTGATACCTCCTCTCTTATGAGAATGCCTCATGCTGACTCAATCGAAAACATAGTGTTAGACATAAATCGATACGAAGTACCTATAATTTCTGCATCGCTCACTGGCGAACAAGTTTCAGCTCTTAGAAAAGATTCAAATGTAGTTTCTGTTGAACCAGACGGAAAATGTTATGCACTTTATACGATACAAGACCAACCAACTCCTACGAGTGAAACTGTACCTTGGGGTATTGATAGGGTAAAAGCCACCCAGACCTGGGATATAACAAGGGGAAAGGGTATCAAAGTTGCTGTATGCGATACAGGAATAGACTACACACACCCAGATCTAAGTCCTAACTACAAGGGTGGAATAAGTTTTGTACCAACTGAATCAGACCCTAAAGACTTCAATAGACATGGAACACATGTTTCAGGGACGATTGCAGCAGCTGCTAATGGAATTGGCGTAATAGGGATCGCACCCTCTGCATACCTATACGCCGTAAAAATTCTTAACAGTGGTGGTTCAGGTAACTGGAGTTGGCTGATCGCGGGTATTGATTGGTGTATTAACAATGGTATGCATGTCTTGAATATGAGCCTTGGAGGCGCATCGGCACCAACAGCTTTGCAGAGTATGTGCGATTTAGCATGGTCTAAAGGATTATTATTAATTGCAGCTGCAGGAAATAGTGGTCCCCCAGACAACACTGTGGGCTATCCTGCCATGTATGGTTCAGTTGTAGCAGTCTCAGCCATAGATAGTGCAAATACAATAGCATCATTTAGCTCTAGAGGACCAAAAGTTGAGCTTTGCGCTCCAGGAGTTGATATACTGTCCACTGTTCCTGGAGGGGGATATGGAAACTTGAGTGGAACAAGTATGGCATGTCCACATGTTACTGGTTGTGCAGCACTTGCATTGTCCACACACAGATGGCCACCAGGTGCAGTAGCACGAAATGTGGCGATTAGAAGATTGCTCGCAGCAACGGCAGATAATCTAGGTATACCTGGACGAGATAACCTATACGGATTCGGAAGAGTTGATGCAGAAGAGGCTGCTTTCTCGCTCACAATCCCTCCTAGTATACCTGGCATTCCGTAGAAACTAGACGCACTCCTTTTATTGCCCACATAGAAGAAAGAGAAGCTATAGTTTATGGTTCGAAATAGCTTGTAGCCTTATTATTTAATCACATACAGCGGTCAGATGATGCCGTTAAACAAATCATGGCATGATTACAACGAATCACTAATTGAACGCGGGCGTATCCTTATGGATATTGGCTTTCTAGGTTCATCTAAAGGAGAGATAAAGAAGATGAATGGTGGAAAGGTTGGAGCTTCGTTTTGAATACTCACATACCCATATTCAGTATCTAGCATTTCTCAAGACGGGATTTAAGATTGTTTATAGAACTGTTCAAGAAATCGTAAGAGGATTATCTGATTATATCAGAATTAATGAAATGCTTTTTATACATATCCTAAGAAGGATTCTAAAGATTAAACCATCGGTAGGAAATGTAACTCTGGATAATGATGACGGTAAGCCGATAACCCTGATAGTCGATGTATCAGGTCTTACTATAACAATGAAAGGAGATTACATAGAACAGAAATGGATAAGGAAGAAAAAAGAGTTTGTCAAGTTGCATATTGCAGTCGATGTTAAATCCAAGAAGATCTTATCATTTAGAATAACTAAAGGTCATGTTCATGACTCCAAAAAGTTAGGTCCTATGAGAGATAGATAAGGAGGATTATACCATTGACAAGGTATACGGAGATAAGGCTCATGATAATAGGAGTTTCAACCTATTGGATGACATGAATATTGAACCAGTGATAAGCCTCAGAAAGGATGAATCTACAAATACAAGAACATGTCCATTAACAAGAGATGAGATTCTGCTTATGAGAAAACTAGGATATGATAGATGGAAACTGCTAAAAGATGTCGGAAAAAGTGAATTGCAGAGATAGTATTCTCTTCAATCAAGAGAGTATTAGGCGAAGATCTCCTTTCAAAGAAATTCAGTGCACAGAAAGTAGAAGCAGGACTGAAGGTAATGCTTTA
>DATBGR010000437.1:0-11167 GCA_036557905.1 Nitrososphaeraceae archaeon
CCTATTCTTAGCCTTTCGGAAAAAATTTTCGGCAGGACTATTGTCAAGCTTCGTTCTCCAGTGTAGGATTGCACCCTTCGAATTTCGATATCTTCGCTCATGCTATTTACCTGCATTACAAGACTTTATAAAGTGGGGCGAGCCACCCCATTTCCGTCACATTTGACTAATGAAGATTGGTTTGATAAAAAGATTAAGTCGTTATATGAAAACGAAGTTTATGATGCGAATGCATCATATCAGGTATCTTTCAGAGACATTGATCGCAATATCATGAATGTGATTGTAGCTTATAACGATACAGGAATAGCACATTTGCAATTGGCTGCCGAAGTGAAAATTGATAGAAAGAATCTTACAACTCACACAAAAACACTAATAGAAAAGGGACTGGTAATGAGGACAAGAGGCAAACAAGGAAAATATTTCCCGACTGTTAGAGGCATCAGAGGAGTATATCGAAGTGCACGCCTCATTGGCCAATGGGCTACCGAAGAAATGTTAGCAGATACAAATGAAGATGAGGAATTTCCTGTGGATAGCCCGTTTTTAAGTACCGAGTTTTTTGGTAAACCTCTTCCAGATATTTTATACGAGTTCTCCAAAAAAATAGGGTTTATTGTAACTTATCTTATAATCCAATCAATGAACTTTTCCAATATTTCTGATTCGAATAATTTAGGAAAGCATATTGATGTGGATCTAGAGATAGGTAGATGGTTTGACGATGCTCTCTCTTCTGTACAGCCGGTATTGGTACCATTTCTATGGCATTGTATTGTAAGCCACCTGAAACTAATCGGCTATCATGATGATAAACACATCAATTTGATTAAACCCAGCAAAGATTCAACGGACACATCTTACCTACTGGATGATAAAACTATTTCAAAATTGATCGGGATGCTTTTTCAAGAATATCCTAAAATGATTAGCAAATTAGAAAAGAATAGATCCCAAATGCCCAAGATTATTGAAGGACAATTAAGACATCAGAAGTATATAAGATACATGATCGAAATTCAACAAAAATGTTATCATGATTGGGGACCACCTTCAAACAAGGTGTTATATGAGAAAAGTGGAAAACGAATTCAGCATTGCCACAAGTGCCACAAGACAAAGTATGATCGAAGTCTATTTCTTTAGATATTATCTCTTTTTCAATTCTTGTACTTCTGTCATAAGTTTCATAACTTGATCTGATAGTGTGGAAATTGCATCATCACTTTCCTGTTTATTATTTACTATATCTTCATATTCATATCTTAATATCATCCTGCATTTCGCACAAAATTTACTATCAGGTTTATTTGATTCGTTGCAGTTTGGACACTGCTTAGATTTCAACGCATTAGATCGACTTTGATCTTTTGTTACTATTATATAATCTTCTAATATACCTCATTTGACTCATTTCCAAAGTAGCGTATATATCTCAGATGCATATTTGATCTAGGTGACCACCCTGACTGTTGATATAACACATGTTCCTTTAGTCTTGTCGACTTTTCTGTCAATGCACTGTGCCGCCTCATATATGGATTCCAGGATTTGGTAAACAATTCCTGTATCTTTCGTTTATCATCTATAGGAATATCGCTATCAAATAACTTTGGAAAATACATCTTTTTGTAATTTGCATAGATTCTATTGATAGCTACTGGATGAATGCGTCTTCCTATGCCTTTTCTAAAGCCGCAAGTTAAGTGGTACATTAGGATCCAGTAACTACTTAGATGATATCCAAATCATTACGTACGCACTCAATAACATAAATTCAGATTATCACAAATGTGACATTATTTGGATAAGGTAAACAGTGTTACAAATGCCAGTACCTTAAAAAGGTAGGGAATTCAATACAACATAGAAAAGCCAAAAAATAACTATTATTCTCTTGGTTGCCTTTTTAATACCTCTATTTCCTGCATTACCTTTGATAATTGATCTGATAAACTCGCGATAGCGTCTGCATTCATAGAGTCCTTTTGTCTTAGCATTTGGTTAGTAGCTTGCAATTCTTCGATTCTAGTTTGTGTGTCAGCTCCCTTTCTTTCAAGAGCTGCCAAATCTAGGAAAGTAAGATATGGCTCAATTTTTCGGAATATATCTGCTTTTTCCCTGTCGGCTTTCCGATAATATGTACTACCAGCATGTCCTATGAAATATTCTGAGTAGTCCGTATGACCAAGATCGCTTATTGTAGATTTGATCCACCTACGAAATGAATGTAAGGTTATTTTTCTATGTTTGATACCAGGTGAATCTTCTCTCTGACCCATATTCATTCTATCCAAAGTTTTAACAAATGCCTTTTCTAGCACAGAGTATAACGATTTAAGGTGGACAGATATCATAGCTGTCGTGAATGAAGCTGAAAAAACTAAATCCTTATCATTTTTCAGAGGTGTCCTATATTCTGATATTGAATCTCCTGTATCTTTATGGTAATGCGATATTCTGCGTGTTCTATATTTGAACTCTATCCATGTCTTGAGTTGTTTAGTTGCTTCCTTTGTTAGGAACACATTTCTATCAGTTCTTGTCTTTGTGTATTCACCTCTAACGAATACTGTGTCTTGACTATTGGAATCCAGATTCAGATCACACATTCTGATGGACAATGCTTCCGTTGGTCTCATTCCAGTTGCAGCAAGGAGTAATACATATGTTTTTAATCGAATATCTGAGCAGGCATTCAATATTTCTACTATTAATTCCTTAGTTAAGGCCTCCTTACTCTTTCGAACTGCTTTTGGAAGACGTACTTTCATCTTGAATTTCTTTGGACTAATATCAATATCAAAAAACTCCAAAAAATTCTTGGCCGTATCCATCCAGTTTTTGATACTAAGTGAGGAGAGTGTTCCTCTATATACTAGGAAACTTGCGTATCTTGCTAATACATCATATACATCCATTTTGTTTTTCCTAAGGTCCTCAAGAAGGGTATCGACTTTAAATTTATATTCTTGATTAACAAAATTAACAAAGATCTTTAATCTTTTTTGGTATTGAGAAGCAGTGGACTTATTCATTACATAGACATTTTCAATATATTTTCTTATTGAATAATTGTCATTTTCGCTTTTTTTACTCTGACTTTCAACTACCTTGGAGTCATCAAATATAATAGAATTCTTGATCCTATTTTTTGCCCTCAATTTGTTAATTTATTATCCTCCATGTCGACTTAAAAGGGTTTTGTATTACTATATCTTTATGCATTGGTAATAAATAGATTATTTCCTATAGAATAGGAAGTTATACAGCTAAACAATCATATCATTTACCTGATACTTGAGGAAGAATACTGATGCTGCAATCTTAACTAGAAATAATGTAAGTATGAGAGAAGGTATCGCTGTTAATAATAGTAATAGTTCTGACATAGATATAGAATATGTTTGCATAGATCTGCAGCCATAATATCTCAAATATCTGCACAATGCTATGGATAGAAATGTGTTTATCATGATCAATTATCAGATAATTATAGAAAGGAGATATTCAAATGCTAACTTGTTTAACATCTTACCATCATGTACCTCTTGACTTGTTACCTCCAAGGACAGGATTCTTTTCCTCTTGATGTCAACTGCCACATGTATCTTTAGATAACCTTTTCTAACATGCCATTTATGCCGCATCCATTCTCCACGATTAGCTACTTTAATGCCAGTGCTATCTAGTGCAATAACAATATCATCATTTCCTAATAATCCTTCATTGATTTTGATATCTAGTTTGTTTATACATCTACTAATAGTACTATAATCTGGTATGGATGGTAATTTAGTACTTGCATGAGCTATGACCACGCCCTGTGTTTGTCTACATATAACCCAAGAGCTGAATAAATGAATCTGGGTAGGCGTATGGTTCACCAACCTTACTATGGTTCATTAGAGATAATTCATGATCCCAACTATCAAGTACATCAAAATCGAGGAGTACTTGAACGCGTCTTACTAGTGATTTGATTACAGGAAGGTCAGTCAATCATATTATAACATAACTACTACTAGTAAGCTAAATGCAGATTGGTCAAATAAGAAATACCTATAACATAATAAATCATGCAACAAAGCATCATTTAATAAAAATAAAACCATATAATACTATAACAAAAATAGACATTTTATCATTTTTAAACAGCTTTCGAAGAGATGAAGCAACTGATGATGTGCATGGACGGATAGGAATCTTAGCCCAGACACAAATACAAAAGTAATTGGTCTTAGTAGCAGTGGGTCATGTGTTATGTGAACACACGGTAGAAATGCCAAGATATTATTATTTAGGTTTTACTAGGGTAGTATTTAATAGCAAAACAAATCGACCAAGGAACTTCAACATCAATCTTTTACTATTAATAAGCCCCGTCGACCAGCAGTAGCAATTGTTATTTTTCTTTATGTCTTCATAAGGTTTTTGAAAAGAAGATAAGCCAGCCAGCATTGGAATGCCTCATCGAAACATTGAATTGTCTTTTGTATGAATAACATCATTAGTAACATTAAAATTCAAAAGTTTGGCTTATGCATACTTGCATAATTTCATGATTTCAGACTTTAATGCGCCATTGGCATTGTTTACTAATCTTCCAGTCTATAAAATATCTTAGTATAGATTGCTAAGAATTGCATTTGTTCAAATACATTTACACCACAATAAAACGAAGGCAATGGAGCATGTACTCAAACTACAAAGGAAAGTTGGAATGTCTGATTCAGATATAGTGTTTACCAGAGTTATTGTATACAAAAACAGTCACAAATTTTGAAACATAATTTGACGGAATAATTAATGCTGCAATGGAATATAATATGATTGTAATTCCAGGGGCATTTACAGAAAGAAGCAATAATAACATCGATGATGATAACCTACAGATCTCTTGTCCTGTAATTACAAATGATGGAATGATAGCAAGCCATCAATTGAAGAGTCATCCATTTGGCTCGCAGCGCAAAGAACTAATAAATAGAATAGATCTTTGGTAGATGAATCGAACATTACTAAAACATGCCACGATGATAAAAAGCAAAAATTCTGTGTATAACTGGTTGAATTATATTAATAACATGACAAATATATCTGCCATGGATTTGCACGAGTATATTTTCGATGTTTCTTATGAAAACTGTATGTCTAAATATCCTTTGTTTGTTACATATTTATATTATGATAACAACTAATCAATTATTTTTTACCACGCATCTTCAATCTTTGCTAATATTTGTATCATTATCTTTAAAACAACCAAAGCTGCCAAATTTTTCTAATACTCTAGAATGCGAATCACCATATACTAATAGAAAGCATAAACAATGGCTTAAAGAAGATGATGATGAAAGATCTTATGTCAAGATAGAATCAGCATTATCTTCAGACACTCAGGATAGGATTCTTATAGTCGATGATGAACCGGATATCACAAGGTTGTTTAAACTTATTCTAGAACAGAATGGATTTGCTGTTGATGCATTCAACAATCCTCTATCTGTATTATCCAATTACAAAGTTGGTATGTATAGTTTATTGTTACTAGACGTAAAGATGCCAAATATGAACGGTTTCGAATTGTACAAAAACATTAAAAACATAGACGATATAACTCCGGTCTGTTTTATCACCGCATATGAGGAATACATTAGCGAATTCAAGCGATTATTTCCAAAATTAGAAACAGACTGTTTCATTAAAAAACCAATTGAGGTACAGAGTTTGGTAAAAATAGTGAGATCACGATTAGGCTCCAGTTGAGGAAATTTATAAAACTGTTCAGTCTAACAAATCTGTATTTACAAATAAAATTGATGTAATGTACATAAAATGACATGTTCTAGTTATGGGGTACAATGGTGATCAATGATAGTCTGCAGTAAGGTTGATAATCTTCAGATATTTATTTATTATTCTTCTTATATGAAAAATATGAAATATCTAGGACGTGCAATTTATCATGAGCAAACGCTATAAAATTAATAGATAGTAGAAAAGATATGAACATTATAAATACACAAGAAGAGAAATAAAATGGACTTGCTTTATGAATGCATAAAACAAACAAAGAAAATAATAAATGATAGGCAAAGGAGCAAAAATACAAACAAAGGTTGCTTACTGGACATTCAAACAATAATAAATACGACCTTTGCTTTAACAAGATTTGTACAAACAAGATTCATTTTGATCCTAACTTTTACGCTGATAGTAGTAATAGTTATATCAGTACAGACCAATATAAGTATGGCAGAAATTATTACATTTAAAAATGGTTTGTCGATAAATACCAGTAGACCATTCGATCAGGAGATTGAAAAGACTATGAATGCAATCGGTTCAGAGAAAGCAAAAGAGTTTAACACAGGATTGTCAATAATACTTTTCAAAAATGAGGCAGCGGTTAATGATTGTATAACACAAAACACTCCTAATTCATCTAATCTTATATCTATTTTTATGACAAAGGCGTGTGATCTAGCGGTATCTCTTGTTACACAATTTTGCCACATACAGATAATAAATGATCAACATAAAGATTTATGTAATAACTATTTGATAACAAATTACTTGCATCAAAGGCGTCTGGATGAAAAAGAACAGAATCAATTAGCTTGGATACTATTTAATATGGGTAACACAAATCCGATGAATCAAAATAACAATACTATAAATAAATGATAAGTACAGCTTTTATATTTTTAAAAATAGCTATTTCAATGTCATCTTGTATGGCCCCTATTATATTTGATAATCAGACTGGAAAACAATATGCAATATAGTTGTGTGAAGGGCTGAGACAATTCCATGGTGGTAGTACTAGAATTAGGTGTACTGTACATTAAATTGATTGTTCATTAGTTTATTAGTGGACCTATATTTTACCTCAAGGGTTTCTATAGATCAATAAGGGAGATAGCGTTATAGAACGATGCGGTGACCTCTGCCCAATTAAAGTTAACAAAGATATATGTATTAAACTCACGATCAAAGCGATCCATTAATAGGCTACGGACTAAGGTTATACTCATCAATTTATTTTCTAAGTGCAAATTGGACAAATAAAGATAAATAAAAATATGTAATACGCAGGCAAACTTGTTCACGACATAGTGGGATACACATATTTAGTCCATTTGCTTCTCAAGATCACTCATTCAGTGGATGTTATGTAAGAATATAATGAAAAGATTTCATCATCCAAGGAAATCTATGTAAAATAATGTCACAGGAGTTTACTCAACAAAATGCGGCATCATGTAGAATCTATTTTCTTGGTGGAACGATTTTCTACTAGTAAAACCTTTCGTAATACAACTCTTACATTAAATAAATAACGCATGAATTTACTCAAGCCAAATATACCGATATGGAATTTAGTAGTAGCATTATATATACAACACAACTCTAGTAATGGCATTTGTTCTGGCAATGGTATTATTAGTAATAAGTGTATATATAACAAGTACACAAGCAGTATTAGCATACTCAACAATCCTGAAGCAAGGGAATAAAGATAATACAAACTGCAATGCTCGAGGCAATGGCAATAATGTCTCAAATACATGTAACCAAGAAACAAAGAATAATGTCAACACCGGAAGATAAGAATCAGAAACTACAGGGACTCTAATTAAGTACGTCTAAATGCTGGCATATTCTGCCCATTTGCTTTTGGCATATAGGTTACAGGCAAGCCCTCAACCATCATCTTTCTTGCATGCGAATAGAGGAGGTCAATCTGTTACATTGGGTCCATGTTCTTTAGCATAATTGAATGGGTTAAGGTTCAGACCTTATCTAAATATAAACTATTTAGTTATTATCTGGAAGAAAATATTGTGATGCAAATATTGCAAAAAAAAGTCTTCTACATAGTTCTTATTAATTAATTTCGACATTCGTGTGGCTTTACGCCGCCTACTTCCCCTTGTTTTTCACCATCAAATATAATTTTTTTTACACCGTTTTGTACGAGTTGATCGACATATGTCATAATTTTCTCTTCTTGTGCTGATGATATATATGAGGCTGACTGCAATCCTATACTGCCTCCGACGGTCTTCTTTAAGGGATTGAAATCATCAATTGTTAAGTCATTTGTTATTCTCTGTAGTATAGGCTTTGTCACAATTGCCTTAACTATTTGCATATCGATATTGACAAAACCAGGATCCATTTCTTCATTTGAGACAATATAGAGTCCACTAGTGTACTTATTTGCAAAGTTAGTTATTTGTTTCTTACTTCCCGTAAATACTATAGGTATAGACAAATCAGGTGATTTGATTGCATAAGATTGAAGTCTTATCATAGTAAGCTCTTTTTGAGCCGCAAGATTAGTATACTTTTTATATGCCGGCCCTACTAATTCATAACATACACCATATAGATTTACATTTGCATGTTTTTCTGGATAAAAACCATAAACAATAAAGAAACTAATTATTCCTGCAACGATCAGGACACAGATGCTTGGTACTACAATATTAGATGTACTAACCAATTATTGTTCCCATTTCCTATTAATCGTTGTACTTAATGATCTTTTTGCGTCTACGTTTAGTATTATCAATTGTTTTTTCTTCATATTGAATGTTTTGATCATGATCATACAACATATTATCTTCATACTCTCGATTTTTTTCTCATCTATCAAATCAGGCGAGACAGTGCTATCATAACATTTTTTGATAAGAGATTCTTTCTCTTCCAAGGGATTTTTAGATTCCTCTGATGGAGAATTGTCTACATAATGTTTGTATCGTCTTTCTACTCCGCTATTACTTCCTTGAAGAACTTTTTCTATCTCCTCATTAAGTGCTTTGTTGACAAGTTCTTTGAGTTTATCTGTTTCTGGGCTTTGTGGATAAGTCTCTAACAAATATCTAAATTGCTTCATATATTCAACTACTTTACTACGATACTGTTCCACAGTAGGTTTATGATTTCTGATTATCTTAAACCAAGTTGTAGTACATTGAGCAGGATAGGCCTTTGCAAGTTCTTCAATAACGCGTTCGATCTCAAAAAAATCAAGAGACATCCTAATATTTACACCTCACTTTTGCTCCTATGTACAAAAATGACAGGTGTTTTGTATAATTGGGACTGGGAATTCTAATTTTTATACTCTCGTGAGTGTCTAAGGGAAATGTTTCATTTTCTTTCATTAAGTATTGTAACTAGAAATGGGTATTATTTTCAGCGGAAATGAATCCATGTATAAGTTTTCCAATTTGGAATTAGATTATGTTTGCAGGAACAGAGAAAAGAGAGAAAGATTTGTAAGATTTCCTAATCGGAAATTACCAACTATACGATTAGAAAAGACACATTATCATAAGTATTGGAAAATTGATATATCATAGCTTTTTCTTATCTCAAAATTCAAACATAAAATTCAAACATTCATGATATTGTATTATAAGGGCTACCTATCTAATGTGACTAGAATGTGAAGAATCCGGGCATATTACTTTAACTCAAAACAAATTGTAGAATCAGTGTCATAAATTATTCCTGAACGAATGTAGTCGAATGGATAACAAAATAGGATTAAGGAAATTCATTCTTTAAAAGCTCGACGATCAGAGAAAAGCTCCTAAATATCACAGAATTTAGGTAATTTGGCTAATTGTCAAACAACATTATATGGTATTAAAATTTAGTAATGGCAACATAAAATATAGAATAAATCTTCCAGACATACTAATAGCAAGATCTAACAAAGATAAATGATGATTAGCTATTAATAAATGTTCAACACTATAACAGAGTTACTTTAACCCTTTTTCCAATCCATTTTCCGGGTAGATATATACGACCGTCTTTACCACTCTTTCCCACAACCTTTTCCAATTTAATGGCTACTGCCTTCTTTCTCTGCTCCGTTTTTTTCTTTGTTTTTTTCATATGATATACTACGTATGAGTATAGATACAAATAGTTACGGTCTCATAGTTTTTGTTATTTATTATTAATAAATTGATATGAGAAATTTTCTATAAGTCGAAATTACACTTAAGATATTGGATATTGCATTTCATATCTGACAGAAGCCTTTCACTTAGACCAGTTGGATGTTATTTAACTTCTTTTGAATATGGATTTTGTATAGATGTTGAACCTTGCTATGCTGTGATGGATTATCCAGAGGATCTTAAATAAGTGTATTATTTTTTAATAACTCCTTCTTTATGCAATTCTGTTAAAATAGTCATCAAAGTATCGTAATCTATGTCTACCTTGTTTAAAATAACAGAATATTCCACTTTACCAAATTTCTTTATGAATTTCTCGATTGCTTGTTTTTTCTTTTGATACTGTCTGGTATTCATTATTTTCAATATAGTAGGGAATTAAATATCTATTGATCCTAAAGTTATAATAATCATATTATATGTTGCATATTCTAAAAGCATATACATACGCATAGTTTAGTTTTGGACCCTATATTATGACTTCATTAAGCAGTTTGTTTTATTAGACAAGTTTTATAGAGGTTAAATAAAATATCAATTCCATCTAATTCTAAAGGATATTATGCCATCACAAGCGACGTTTTTGATACATTATATTATTACATTGATATCATAATGCATCAATTATTGTCAAATTATTATCAGATCTTTGAATTATTAGAAATATGAAGATATTACAAGTAGGTTAGAAGTTTTAAAGACGAGGATTTTTGTATATCCAAACAATCAGTGACACAAAAGCTTTTAAAATGGATGTATTACAATCTAAAAAGATGAACAAAATACACATTAGTTATATTTTGCAACTTAGTATGATAACATTAGCTCTCTTTATAATAACTACAAGTCAGGTCAAAGCTCAACAAGGTCAGGACTCTCACGGATTAACTCCCGAACAAGTAAAACAGTTCTGTAGATCAGATAACCCTAGACTCAGCTTCGTCAATCATACGGAATCTGAAATTTGTGGATTGCCAGAAAGTACTCCATCAACCCCAGCATCAAACTCCTCTGGATCGTCATCAGGGTCATCCCCATCGTCATCAGGGTCATCCCCATCGTCATCAGGGTCATCCCCATCGTCATCAGGGTCATCCCCATCGTCATCAGGGTCATCCCCATCGTCATCAGGGTCAATAACGCCACAGGCACCTTAATATAAAAAATTAAAT
>DATBGR010000438.1:0-1887 GCA_036557905.1 Nitrososphaeraceae archaeon
CCAGTTTCTGGATGCTGGTTAAAGCTCTGTGCACCTAAGATCGCTAAGCTAGGGTTCCATAATATACTCTCATCTGCATGTTTTAGGGATAAGAAATCCCAGCCTATTATTATCTTTGTTTTATCTTGAAGTTTAAGTATGTAAATTACAGATCCGGGGGGCGAGTTTTCACCATGATATGCCTCTATTGGCGTAACTGAAAAAGCTCCGACATTAAATGATTTGTTTGGTTCTATAACGTTAAAGGATACTTTAGAATGTGCGTCTCCATCGTATGCTGTTTTTGCAATGTCCGGAAATTTGGCAAAAATTTCCTCCCTGCATGGTGAAGTACAAAATATTTCAAGGACGGTTTTATTGGATGATTGCTGTACTTTTTCTAACAGTAACGGTAGATCATGTATATGATCATCATGTGCATGGGTTATTAAAAGAGCATCTGGCAAATAAAGCGGCTTAGACAATTCGGTTGTTGTTCTGGTCTCAGTAGAAGTAGCATAGATAGCATCTAAACTCAATTTTGTGGCGTCATGAGGTTTGGAATCAGAAAAGGACAGATCTGAAAGGCCTTTAACATTGTGCAGACTATTCACTACTCCATTGCCCACATCGACAAGTAGATGAAATGTTGTAGTTTGTGCTATATCTTCTCTACCTGTGGTTGAAATAATAGATGACGTATTTCCAGATGCATCTGTTTTATATGATTTATTGTTACCATGCTTAAGAAGAAATACAGAACAAGAAGTATTTGCATTCATTCCAAGCCTTTTTACTTCAGCTGCACGTTCAGATTTCTCTTCATCTCCAAGTGTGTGGATATCTGGTAAGACTCCATTTATTCTAACAGCACAATCGAGTTCACTTCTATTATTAATTTGCATCATAAATCTATAACTATTATTAGAAAACATATTAGATAAATCTAACTATTAGATATACGAAATATATAAAGGCTAGAGTGAATTAAAGGCTACTATAATTAAATTCTGCCAAGATAATAAGTAAACATTGTATTTTAAATCCAGTTTTTTTGCCGTTGACCATGTTTTGAATTATTACCACTATTAATCTTGCTACTTAGGTCACATTCTAATACTTTTTCAAGGCGTACTTTTCTATTGGTACCGTACCCTTGTTTGTAAATAATTGTCAGTATTTTTCCTTTATTATAAGGAAAGTTCTATATTTTGTAGGCTCATGATCCGATGATGATTTCACAACGCATAAATTTATTTTATGATTTTTAATCACAACTTTTGTGTCATCGATAAATTCATTTCTAATCAGATTTTTTATTGGAAATCCAAATATGCCCTGAACTGCAAAAAAAATTACCAATTATTATAAGACAATCTATTATTGCCAACTTTACACCAGATATTCTAGCAATAATTGATGATGAGAAATCGTCATCCTGATTAAAACTGCCATCATCATAGTAGCCCAAATATTAATCAAGTATTATGTCTCAACTAATTTAATCCTCACGAATTTCCAAAACAAGATTGTGGCACTTCCTAATTTGTACTTTCGGGTTTTGTACTATAGTCTTTATATCTAAATAATGAGTCATAAAGCTTATGACTAGATACATAGAATCGATTAGATTACACTATGCACTACGGACAAATGTCCAGTATATCGTGTTAGCAGCAATATCATGTACTGCACTAGTTGCAATAGCAACATCTTTTACTGCAATAGAATCTCACTCGATATATGCGCATACATTCTCCCAAAATGAAAACTCTATGTTTCTTACCAGAATAAATCAAATAAAAGCGGAATTACGATTAATTCAGGATATTCATTCAAATAAGATTAATGCTGTTAATTATATCAGGTTTGTTCCGACACATGCTAGAGAGGCAGTAGCAATACTAA
>DATBGR010000439.1:0-2368 GCA_036557905.1 Nitrososphaeraceae archaeon
AATTCCTTAACTACCTTGCCATCTTGTCTTTTCAATACTGCTCGAACGGTTTTTTGACCTAGATCCAATGCAGCATACATATCTGTAATGGTAGTGGCTTTTCTCAACCTTATCTTTGTCGAACATTTCACCTACAGAGCCCAGATATTGATTTACATTATATACTAAAATCTTAAGACAAATAAAAAAAAGCTAAATTAATTAACTCTATTCTGCGTTATTATGATCTAGGTCTATCAATGGCTTCTAATCATTGTGATGGAGATAAAAACAAGAGCAGTTCAACAGATTTTACCAAGATATATTATGGAATAGAAGATGTTATAAAAACAGCACTACAATTTCTGGCTCACGCAGATAATAGAATTGATGCCTGTATAGACCAAACAAGACCATTGTTAATCATTGACATTGAAAGACTAAAAGACGCATTTCTTGCTGCAAGGAAGAGAGGAGTCAGACTAAGGTATATTACTGAAATTACCACTGATAACCTATCATACTGCAAACAACTACTGACAATGGTAGACGAGCTCAGACATTTAGATGGAATTAAAGGTAATTTCTACTTGAGTGATACTGCTTATCTTGCTCCTGCAACTTTTCACCAAAGAGGAAAACCTGCTTCACAAACTATCTATAGTAATATCCAAGAAATTGTGGAACATCAAAGATATATTTTTGATACTCTATGGACAGGAGCTATTCCTGCAGACCAGAGAATTAAACAGATAGAAGAAAGAGGACAAGGAACAGATTATGAAATTCTTCAAGTCATTACTAATAAAAAGAAAGCAAGTCAGATTTTTATCGATATGGTAAAATCGATCAATAAAGATGCTTTTTTGTTTCTTCCTAATAATAGAGCTGTTATGAGTCTAGGTAAATTAGGAATCGTCGATTATCTTATAAAGGCCTCAGTTGAGAAAAATGCAAATATAAAAATCATTTGTCTTTCGTGTGATAAGAACATCAAAATTTTAGATAGAATATCTAAGGAGGCTCCATCTATCAAAGTGTTAAACAACGATACTAATTCCCTATTTACCATGTGTATAGTTGATGGCGAAAAGTTGCTACGAACGGAGATTAGAGAGTCCGAAGCGGATGCAGATGCAGATGTGAATAATGATGACTTTACTGAAGCAATTGCTTTTGCTATTTATTCCACCAGAAAACTGACTGTAAATTCGTTTAGATCAATATTTGATCTGCTATGGAATGAACGTCTACTAAATGAACGGCTAATAAGTAACGACAAAATGCAAAAAGAGTTTATCAATATCTCAGCTCATGAACTAAGGACTCCAATACAAGCTATTTTAGGCTATTCAGAATTAGCAATGCTGGCAATATATGATAATAATGATAGTAAAGATGCAATTGGCAGGGAAATAGCTGAATATGTTGCAGCCGTGCATAAGAACTCAGTAAGACTTCAGGAATTGACAAGGGAAATTTTGAACGTAGCAAGGATAGAAAGCAATACACTTAAGCTAAATAGAGAACTACTTGATTTAGTAGAAATAACTAATGAGACTATAACTGATATAAAACATTCACAGGCAGTAAATATAGATAAAAATAGAAAATCAAAAACAAAGAACAATATAGAAATTATATTTAACAAACCAGACTCAGCTATATTCATAAATGCTGACAAGGTAAGAATCGCTGAAGTATTGTCAAATTTGATAACTAATGCAATTGATGCAAACAAAAGTAGCAGCAGTAACACTGCTGGTAGGATTATAGTATCTATCCAAGTTAGCACGAATTCAGAAAATGATGCTAACTTTCCTCTCTACAATGACAATAAAACACGCGTTATCGTTAGTATAAAGGATGAAGGCACAGGTATAGATCCCGAAATAATGCCCAGACTATTTACTAAATTTGTATCCAACTCCGAATCAGGTTTAGGTTTGGGATTGTATATATCAAAGAATCTTATCGAGTCCCATGGTGGCAGAATATGGGGAGAAAATAATACCAATGGTAAAGGTGCTACATTCAGTTTTAGCTTGCCGATAGCCAATTAATTTAAACTGGACTTTGATTAAAATTTCTGGTATCGCTACTAATTAACAGCTAGCTACGCAGCAATTACTTTTTCATTTACTTGTATCAATCAATTTTTGTTGTATGTCTTCTGTTGATAATGCAAGTGCTAACTTGTCTATTAGAAATCCAGTTCCATTTTTGTTTTTGTTTAATTTGTCTAACTGATATGTTTTAGTATTACCTACAGTCCTAGCATACGGCAATTGAAGACCTTTGCAAGGGCGTTTCATGTCATGCTAAAGGATCGATGGCTGACGCTGCAAATGATTTGCTGAAAGCAGAATATCTTATACCGAAGAGTACG
>DATBGR010000440.1:0-11186 GCA_036557905.1 Nitrososphaeraceae archaeon
CCATTTTCATTGCAATTTCTATAGCTGTTGATCCATTGTCTGAAAAGAATACATGACCCATTCCTTTTGCTAAATGAATTAGCATTTCTGATAGTTCAGTTGATGGAGCATTTGCCAGGCCAAATAACGTTGAATGCTGAATCGTTTGAACCTGTTTAATCATAGCCTTAGATATATCGTTGTTCCCATGCCCCCAGACATTACACCACATACTCGCAATTCCATCGAGATACTTGTTGCCATTCTCGTCAACCAGGTAGAATCCTTCGCCTCGAACAATAACAGGTGAATTTGAATAACTCCACTCCTGCATCTGCGTGAATGGATGCCAGACATATTTCTTATCAATTTGCGACAGATTCAATTACATTAAAAAGATCACTTCATATATTATTACTATTCTAATGCGAGGGCTATTTGTAACTGGAACTGACACAGGGATAGGAAAAACCACTATTTGCACAGGTCTGCTTCAGTTTCTACATAGTAAAAAGCTCGATGCTGGAGTAATGAAGCCCTTCGCCACATCAGAAAGAATTTTCTCTCACAAGTTCAGGTCGGAAGATAGCTACAGATTGGCATTAGCAGCAGGCAATGAATCTAGCGACAAACAAATAAATCCATTTTTTTACAAAATCCCTACATCACCTCTTATTGCTTCGAGGATAACACATCAAAAATTACCTAGCCTGAACCATGCTGTAGCTAAAGTATTAGAGGAATCCAAGCGACATCAATATATGATTATAGAAGGCATAGGTGGGATTATGGTTCCGATAACTCGAAGGTATACAATAGCAGCATTTGCGAAACAGCTTGGACTGCCTGTAGTAGTTGTAGCTAGCGCTAAATTAGGCACTTTGAACCACATATTGCTGACACTTGAAGTATGTTCGAATTATAACCTAAATGTCGTCGCAATTATTATTAATATGATGCCTAGAAGACCGGAAGAGCCTCAAAGACTACTTGTAAGTACCGTTCGTACACTTACTGGCATCAAAGCAACATTTGCTGTTCCGGAATCTGACAGTCAGCCTGACCCCAAATCTATAGGCTCTATTCTCAATAAAAAATGGCAGATTCTGAACTCCTTCAGAATCTAACATAGTTTGATTTTTTTGAACGTAGATAATCATCACATTAGACGAAATTGGACTTTTAGAGTAATATGGTCATGATCTTGAACAGCATCTCTTCAAATTTTTTACAGCGAAATTCTCAATATGGTCTGCACAAACGAATATGACAAGGCAGTTAATTTTTATATTGAGATCCACGAAAAAGAGTCTGACTATTTAATAACATCGTTAGTGACGAGCGATAATTAAGTGTATATTAATATAGATTTATAAAATCTTGTTGTGGATTAATTGAGTATGTTGATGGTAAAGATCGGTACCGGTTTATTGCTAGTCTCATTGGCATTGCTAATAATTTATGGAGCTGACGTTATTGTGGCCATGTCCAAGATCGGTCAGGATGGGGCTAAAAGTTCAAGAGGATTTCTACCATTCAGTGAAGCAGTAAGGGGAACTGCTTTTGGAGGTACAGCAGTTGTGATGTCCATCGTTGCATTTATTATTACTAGAAAGGCGCCATCTCGCAATGTAGTGATATTGTTAATTGTAAATGGTGGAATAATTCTCGCAGGCATGTTTTCCATTATGGCTCAGGTTGCCCCAACTGCAAACTCCGCGAGAACTATTGGATCGACGATCTTGATGGGTATACTTCTAATCGCATTGGGTATAATAAAGTCATTTTATGACAAGAAGCATATAGCGCAGAGGAAAGAATATCTCCAATAGCGTCAATAACAGCATGAAAGGAACGTATTCGATGAACTGCCTAGAGTTATCGGATAATCATCGAATCCCTATTTCGGGAAATTATTCTACATAGTCGATGGGTTAGCGCTAACACAAGTCCTTATATGTAGTATCGCAAACACCCCAGTGTATCTTTATGAAGGCGGTGATATTGGCAGGCGGCCTAGGCAAAAGATTACGGCCCCTGACAGATGATAAGCCAAAACCAATGATCGAGGTCCTTAATGTGCCTATTATTGAATGGCAGCTAAGATGGTTTAGAAAATATTCCATCAATGAAATTGTAATTTGTGTAGGTTATCTTAAGGAGCATGTGATAGACTATATCGGGAGTGGGGCAAAATTTGGTGTAAAGGTAGGATATGCGGTTGAAGAAGAGCCTCTCGGAACTGGTGGAGCTTTAAAGAATGCTGAGAGCTTATTGGGATCTGGTTTAAGTGAAGGCTTCTTTATGGTGAATGGTGACATACTAACAGATCTGAACCCTGTAGATCTTAAAACTGGGGACTTGCCTTCATTGGCAGTAGTCCCACTTAGAAGTCCATATGGTGTAGTGGAGGTTGATGTCAATTTGTATGTCAAAGGCTTCGTTGAAAAGCCACAAATACTTGATAGATGGGTTAATGCAGGGGTCTATTATCTAACTAGGGAGGTATTTGATTACCTGCCAGAATCTGGTAATATTGAAACAACTGCACTCCCTCTTATGGCAAAGGAAAGTAAACTCAAGGCTAGAACATTTAAATCAGCTTTTTGGAGATCAATCGATTCGCATAAAGATATCGAAGAGGCATCCAAGGAAATAAGACTAGCTTTTGATGAAAAATTTTAAAATTGGTTATAGTTTAGGACCTCTTCTTTCTATGGATGAAGTCTTAGCGATTGCTAAGCTTGCAGACGAGACAGGTTTTGTTGACTCTGTCTGGGTTCCTGAATCTTGGGGTAGAGATACTTTTTCGACACTAGGTGCCATATCACAGATTACTCGAAAGATAAGATTAGGGAGCTCGATTGTGAATATCTATTCCAGAACTCCAGCCACGGTTGCAATGGGTGCAGTAACCATAGACAACCTCTCAAACATGAGGACAATTCTAGGCATTGGATCAAGCACACCAGAACTGGTCTCTGGTTGGCATGGCATGGAATTTAAGGAGCCACTCGGGAGAACAAGGGAATTTATAGAATGCCTTCGAATTATCTTTAGCGGTCAAAGAGTGAATTATGAAGGTAGACATTTTAAGATAACCAATTTCAGGATTTTGGAACCATTGGCAAGGTATACTTTACCAATCTATCTAGGGGCAGTCAATCAAAAGATGATTGATCTCGCATACGACCTTGCCGATGGAATTATTTTTTATCTAAGACCTATCGAGGAGCTGAGAAAAATCGTGTCAAATCTGAAGTCACGAGGAAGAAGCAACCCCAAACGACAGGAGTTCGAAATCGCTTGTTCAATTATATGTGCAATCTCTAGGAAAGATCCAGAAAAAGCACGTAAGCGTGCGTCTAAGACTTTGGCATATTACATATCTACTGGTAGGTACTATAACAATTTCTTGGCCAAGCAAGGCTTTGAGTCAGAGATAATTTCAATCACCGATAGGTACAAAAATGTTGGCCTTGAGTCAGCAGCAGATTCTATCAGTGAGAACCTATTGAATTCAATAACTATATCAGGAAGCATCGACGATTGTTTGAATGCTTTTGAAAAATTCTTATCGACTGGGCTCACCCTACCGATTATACAGATTAATCCAGTAGATGATTCAATATTGTCATTTAAGGAGATGCTTTCTACATTTAAATGCAAAGGGTATTAGTCAGCGATTATTCAACCTCAGGATTTCGAAAGGAGGCCCAACAGTCACTTTTTGAAATAGCATCAGAAACTGGATCTGCACTTCTGAGGCATGAGATCGTGTCGCGAAATGAGATCGATGCTATTATTTTTTCAAGTTGTTCTTCCGAACAGTATACCGCAAGCATATTGGCTGAAATGCTTGGGATAAAGCCAAAAATTGCAGTTAGAGTTGACAATTTGTGTAACTCTGGGACAAATGCAGTGATTTCCGGTTATGGTTTGATAGCATCTGGCTTATGCAAATCCGCATTGATAGTAGGAGCAGAAACACAAAATTCACCTGGCCGAATACTTAGCTGGGATGTAACGCGAGGATCTTTTGCACTTCCCATCTATTGGGCTACTATGTATGCGAAAAATCACATGCGCGCTTACGGAACAACTGAGGAACAAATGGCAACGGTTGTTGTAAAGAATCGCAAAAATGCGTCAAAAAATCCTAATGCCTTGTTTCGAAAAAAGATCACAGTAGATGAGGTGATGAAATCTAAACGAATCACCGAGCCTTTGAAACTACTGGATTGCTCTTCTTTGTGCACTGGTGCATCTGCATTACTACTTTTATCCAAAACTATGGCTTCAACTAGAGTTGAGAATCCTATATATATAACTGGCATCGGTTCTCAGACAAATTCTGCCAGTTTAGCAGAGGTATTGAGTAATCTAAATCAGAATGGGACCTCCAAAATTGCTGCTAGGGATGCGTATAAAATGGCTAATGTTACTCCAAAAGATATTGACGTGGCTGAATTGCACGATGCATTTTCGATTATGGAAATAATGGCTTATGAGGATCTGTGTTTTGTAGGTAGAGGAGAGGGAGGTAAGTTTATAGACCAATCAGCTATTGCGACAAATCCTCGGGGTGGGATACTGGGCTGCGGTCACGCGTTGGGAGCGACCGGAGTTTCGCAGGTAGCTGAGATCACAGCCCAGCTGGGCGACAATGCGGGGAGACGACAAGTTGAAGGATGCAAAACTGGTTTAATACACAACCTCTCTGCAGCTGGTACTTCGGCCACGGTACTTATTTTAAGAGCTGAATAGATGTTAAGATTCAAGGACTTTCTAAGGAAAGGAGACTTTCGTGTCCCAATTTGTACGACTTGTAGGGAGACTATATGGCCCCCGTTCGAAACTTGCCCTATTTGTCTGTCTCGGACAACATTTAGGAGAACCTCGAAAAAAGGAATCTTACGCGAATTCAGTACTACTTTTACATCTGAAACCCCCCAACAATTCGGGATAATTGACCTTGGTGGTGTGCACTTGCTAGGATCAGTGCAGGGATATGACATTTCTCTTGGATGTAAAGTAATCTTGTACGAATGTGGTATTGATAATAATGGGTATCCTTTCTATAAATTTAGAAAATGTCCTTGAAATCGATTAAAGATCTGAATAGAGAGAGCTTGATTATTATATTTCAATCTCTATTTAGCTTATGCAATGAGTTATGACAGGTTTGTTGATGATCGCTTACTCACTAGCAGAGACGCGCTGAATAAGATACAAATTAAAGTGAAAATGATAGATTACGATGAGAATGCTAGAGATTTTTCTCAGCGTTTCGGAAGCAGGCTTCTAGTCAAAAAAATATTGCTGACTATTAGACATTTGGACACGGAAGAGATCGAGGAGAGGGAATTGGATGTCGAGGGGATCGAATCTAGAATGAGGAAGGAAAGGTTGTTTTCTTCATCGAACAGGTGGGTTTCTCCTTCGGAAATTAAGAATGGTTACATCGTCGCTAGTCGCCATTTAGATCTTTTGGCTGACGCAGTTGCACTTGATATATTCGTATTCTAGCATACTGAAGGGAAATGGTAAGGCTTCTCATGCCCGATTTAAGTTTAACAATATTTCTAACTTTTAGGGAGTGATTTTTCAAATTAAGGATTTAACCAAAATTTTGATTGCGACTCAACTAATCTTGACTAAATTCATGTCTCAGAAATATAATTACAACTTTCTAAAAATCTTAGGCGCCGCTGATCAGACTCGAACTGATGACCCACTGGTTAACAGCCAGCTAAGCTGGAGAGGCTTGTGGTCCTCTCAAATTGCTCTACCATGCTGAGCTACAGCGGCGCAAATATAGTGCAATTTTAAGCACAAAATAAATGTTGTGCCACGCGTCTTAATTCTGTACATATTTCTAAAATATTTCAGAATTCGAATTATGAAAGAAATTGTTGGTCAGAGTTTTATTCACATGGGCATAACCAGATATATGATTTGAGCATCTAATTCGTAGATCGAAATTCTACATGATATTACATGTGAGTCTGATATATGTATAGACCATCCAAAAATACCCTCTGATCCTTTTGCTTTATTTTGGTGGATGACTCAATATTTGCTGCGGTCTGCGACACATCTTCAAGACTAGGACCTTGTACTATTACATCCTCGCCGGTAACATTGACCTTGGTCAGTTCTCCAACTATATGCGAGACCCTTGATGACCTTTCTCCGAAGAAGTTATCAACGTGAACTTCTTTGCCTTTTACTTTGACTGATATTGGAAAGTGTGCATACACTATCTTTAACTTATATGTATAACCATCTTGAACACCTCTTACCATATTCTTGACCAGAGTCTTGCAAGTATTGGAAATTGCACGGTCCTTCTTTCTCGAACCGTAGGGCTTAATCTCAATTTGATTTTCACTGATCTTGATATTTACTGGTAATTTTGTTACATCCTTTTCAATAGTTCCTAGCTTGCCCTTGATACTGAGGATGTTATTTTTTAAAGAGGCAATGATTCCCGACGGTACGTCGACCACAGACAATAACTCATCCTTTGTAGTTTCGCTAATAGACAAATCCAATCAGTACTCCTCCCAAACCTTTACTTTCAGCATCATGATGTGACATTATTCCACTACTCGTGGATACAATTATCATTCCCATACTATATGCAGGAAGATACTGTCTCTCCCAATCTAGATAGCCATCCTTCTTCACACTGAACCTAGGGGTAATTACTCCACACTTGTTTATTCTAGCAAGTAACTGAATCCTGAATTTTCCGCTCCTGCCATCGTCTACCTGTTCGAATTCGCCTATAAAACCTTGCTTCTGCAATACTCTCAATATGTCGCTAGTAAATCGCGATGAAGGTATGGCTATGCACTCTTTCTTCCTCCTTGCTTCATTATTATACAAAGTCGTTAATAGATTAGAAAGTACGTTTAAGGCTGGCAATTCTTCATACTCCTGCTACTCATATTTCTTGAACCCTAGACTACCAGCTACTTCTCTAAAACATTGCCTACAAAGCATCAGATTATATTGATGTATCAAGCCAGTATATGAACCACATCTTTTACACCATCTTGTACCTCTGCCATGGGTTAATTGTTTTCTACCTGTTACAGCGTATTCTCTAGGTTTCGGCATTATGCTATTGCAACTCCATATTCCTTCTGAAAGTATGCTATCGAGTCTTCCTTGGTAATTCGATGCTTTTTGCCGACTTTGCCTTTATTTCGCTTCCTAGCAATCCTGTATCCTGGCCTTACTAGAGCTACACTTACATTCATTCCAACTATTCCGATTTCAGGATTATATTTTGTCCCAGGGATATCAATGTGCTCATGAATACCTACTGAAATATTTCCCATATTGTCGAAAGAAGATGCGAGAAACGTATTCGCTTTAGCAGCTATTATCTTCTTCAGGAATTCTTGTGCAACTTTCCTCCTTAAGGTAACAATGGCTGCTATCGGCTCACCTTTGTGAATTCCAAAATCCCGATAATTCTTCTTAGCCCCTCTTGCACTCGGAAGTTGACCTGTGATCTCTTGAAGTGCTCGCTTTGCTCTCTCCAGAGGCTCGCCCGATTTGCCTACGGCAATATTTACTACGACCTTCTCTATGGAAATTGTTTTCATTCCATCCGAAATCTGTAATTCTTGACTCAAATTGACTAGCTCACCTTGATAATTGGAGTTTCATCTCCTACAACCATCACTTTGTCCACTGGCAGTTCGACCGACCTTTCGCTTAATGCAATAACTACTCTTTTTGGCAGCGAGAACAATCCATCTTTTATATCCTCGATTCTTCCCATGCCCCCAGCGTTCTCTCCACCTATAATTAATCCAGAATGTCCCTTTTGAAATATAATGTGATCTCTTATCTCTGAATGAGGCAATTCAAGACGACACGAATCACCCACTGACATTTTCAAATCACTTATGATGGTCTTGCCATCGTGAAATCCATATTGCAACTTATTCTTTTTTATCGTGGTCTTGCTGGTCACCCTAACCAATTTAGAACTCTTTTCTTGACTGTCAATCGGTAAAGGTACTAGCTGCCTCGAATCCTTTGGAACAAGACGAAATGTTTGTCCCGTTTTAACAAGTTCAATGACATCCATCAACCCTACTGCTCTCGTATAATCATAAACAACTCTACCGTCAATCCTTACCATACCTTCGTTTAATACCTTCCGAGCTTCCTGCAAAGTGCTTGCTACTTTCAGTATATCCCGCAATACTACTGCCAAAGGATAAGAAGTTTGTTTCTGATGGGGACCTGGGCTACTTCTCACTACAAATCTGAGTTCTTTTCGCCTTATCTGCCAGAATGAAGGTGCCATTTGCCTTTTTAATCTGCTATTTCCTCCTTTTCTTCCCATTACTTAGATCCCTTTCCACTTTTTTTCTTATTTTGGTTCTTTGATTTCAATTCTTGTTTCTTGCTTTTCTCTTTTTTAGCAACAGTTGGCTTCGAGATCGCCTGCAGATGGGATTGGCGTCTTTTGTCATCCAGGTGCAAGGATGTTACAATTACGTTGGAAGCATGAATCTGAACCTTCACATTCCCACCTCTAACCTTCTCCCTCTGGATTCCTTCTATTGACAAAGTGCCCCTCTCTGTGTTAACTTTCTCGACTTTCCCTTCTACGTCAACATACTCTCCTCTCATTACTTTCACACTATCTCCTTTGATTATTCTTACACTCCTGCGTTTGTACTGCTGACGAAGATTATCCTTTAGCGTAGCACAAATGCTTGAATCTCTTACGTTCCTGCTCACTTGAGCGACTTTATAGTTATTCAATTTTTAATCTCCAATCTCAATCATACCTAAACTATCATAGATGCTAGATTAGCAATCCTAGGCCATCTTTCAGCAACTTCCGCTGCTACCGGACCTTTAATATCCGTTCCTTTAATCTCGCCTTCTTGTGTTACTAGAACTGCGGCGTTATCCTCAAAGATCAAACGTGTTCCATTGAGTCTTCGAATAGGATACTTCTGCCTGATTATAACTGCACCATAAATTTGTTTTCGCAATTCAGCGGGGCCCTTTTTAACTGTAACAGTAACGAAATCCCCAACTGCTGCTGAGGGAAGTCTTGAATGTCTGCCCTTATATTTGGTGACTTGAACGATCCGCAGAACCTTCGCCCCAGTATTGTCAGCACAAAGCAACTTAGCTGTTACTGGTAGGGCCCTGGTAACGTAAGGCCTGAATTCTTCTACGCCTTTTGCAGAGACTGCTCTTGTCTTAGATGCCATTTCCTGAACTTACCTCAATAACGACAAAAGATACCGTCTTTGATAGTGGTCTACATTCTGCGATCGTGACCTCGTCCCCTTCCTTTACCTCAATACAATCTGCTGCATACGCATGTATTCGAGATCTACTTCGTTCATATCTCTTATATTTCGAGACTGGGCGAGAGTAGCTCCTTTCAACGACGACCATATTTTTAGCCTTGTGACTTGCTACAAATCCAGTTAGCAATTTTCCCCTAATTGAAAGATTTCCGTGGAATGGACATGTCTCATCTTCACAAGATTTTCTGGGAGGTGCAACAGTTATACCAATATTTCTAACCATCAAAATCAACTCATTCGTAATATACGATCCTCTGGTCTTGCTATCAAACTAGAACCACTTATAAAGCAAACGCCAGATGAAAGTTCAACCCTCATAGCATGCACGGCCATCTTGGGTATAGCTTTGACTCCGCTATCGTTCTCTATCATGAGCATTTTCTTTGTTTCGTAAACTATTTTTCCACAAAGATTCCTTATTGTGGCTAGGGGCGAAGATTGTATGGTGACATGCAATCCGATCAGTTCGTGATTATGCAAATTTTCGTTTGTGATCATGATGATCTGTTTTTCCGTTCGTTCTGCAATGTCAGCATTCTTGCAATATCTCGTCGAAGCCATTTAATATTTCCAGTTTGTTTTTTCAAAGTTCCTTTTGCACCTTCAGATCTCAATTTTGCTAATTCAGTGTTCATCTCAAATAGCTTATCGGATAGGTCATTATCGTTCATTTCTCTAAGTGTTTTTAGTTTAACTCTGCCCATTAGTCTTTATCTCCGTTGGTACTTTAGCCTCAGATACATCTCTGCGAGTTGTCTCCTGCGAAGGACTTTGAGAATTCTTTCCATCCATCGAGGGCAAAGGTGCAGATTCATGTTGTTGTTGCTGTTGTTGCTCTTGTTGCATCGACTCTGTAAGTTCGAATTCTAGTGGAACTTCATTTTTAATTGCTATTCGAATTTGGATCCCCATTAAACCCATCTTGGTGGAAACATGACTAATGCTAGATTTTACTATTCTTTCTGCGACATCTCCACTCTTCGGAACTACTCCTGTCGAATGCTTTTCAAAATGTGCACGCTCGCTTCTTAGCTTGCCTGCTATTGATACCTCTACACCCAATGCTCCAGCACCGTTTATAGTATTTATAGTCCAAAGCGCCGCTCTTCTAAATGCAGTTCCACGTTCTATTAATTGGGCAATTCGATTGCACATGATTTTGGGATTCAATTCTGGGACAGACACCTCCTGAACGGATATTTGTGGATTCGGTAGTCCAAATTTTTCCTCAATCTTAGATGTCAGATCCTTTATTCCACTGCCTTTCCTCCCTATTACTAGCCCAGGCCTAGTGACATATAATGTGATTCTAGTCCCAATAGGAGTTCTTTGGATTTCGACGTCTCCATATCCTGCATCCTTAAGGGTAGAAGACAAAAATTCATCAAGCTCTAGATTCCGGAAGTTATTTTTGACTACGTTCCTAGCTGCACTCATTATTGCAGCCTTCCCTCCATCGCGACCAATTCGAAATGTACCAAAGTATTAAATTTCGGACTTGCTCTTCCCATAGCTCGAGGAGTAAATCTCTCGATTTTTGTTCCCTTGTGCACAACCGCACTAACTATCTTCAAAGAATCCAAATCCATACCCTTGTACTCGGCATTTGATTCCAAGTTATCGAGTAATTTTAACACCTCTTTTGCTGTTTTCTGAGGATATCTGCCGGAACAAAAACCATCTCTGATATTTGAACGGTGAGCAACTTCATTGTTATATCTTCTGTAAGGAACCGCTATATTTCTAGCAACTACATCTTCCAAAAAAACTCTCGCCCTTTCGATAGACATGCCCTTGAGAGCAATCGCAACTTCACGTGCATGCTTATGAGATATAGATTTCTCT